>NZ_SMLW01000420.1 GCF_009711405.1 Fulvivirga kasyanovii
GTTGCAACAGGAGGAGAGACTCCTTATGAGTTCTCTATTGATGGAAGCACATTTCAGTCGAATGGTACTTTTGAAGACCTGGATCCGAAAGAGTACACGGTAACGGTTAAAGATGCTAATGCTTGTACCAGCACCACCAAGGTTACAGTAGAAGATGCTTGTGCCGATCTAGCAGTAACTGCTGCTGTAGAAGAATATACCGTAGAAGCAACCGCTACAGGAGGAACAGCTCCTTACGAATATTCACTTGATGGAACAACTTTCCAAACCACAACAACTTTCTCCGATGTAGCTGCTGCTAATTATACACTTACTGTTAAAGATGCTAATGCTTGTACAGCTACTGTTGCTGTTACGGCTTCTGATTTGGAGACATTACTTGATGAGCGTGATGGGCAGAGGTATAACATAGTAAAAATTGGAGACCAGATTTGGATGGCTGAAAATCTGAATATAGCTTCCGATACTGCTAGATATTGTTATAATGGTGTAGCTGCAAACTGTGATAGTTATGGCGCTATGTATTCTTGGTATGCTGCCCAAGTGGCCGCTCCTGATGGATGGCATTTGCCCTCCAAAGCTGAATGGGATGAATTGGAAACTGAACTTGGAGGAAATTCCATTGCGGCCGAGAAACTTGTTGTTGGAGGGAGCTCTGGTTTTGAAGGAGCTTTGGTCGGTAGAAGAAAGGAAGATAATACATACGCTGGATTGGATGCTGTAGTGATTTATTGGGCAAGTAATGAGTCATCTGATACTGATGCGCAAAACTTTATTCTTCAAGAAGATGCAGCTTCAGTTAATATAGCGGGAAGTGATAAGGATCGAGGATTATATATAAGGTGTGTTAAAAATTAATATTAAAGCCTTTAAATCTCAAAAGTTTCAGAGAGTTTTTCTTGAAATATAATCATCAAATTCATGAGTAAATATATAAGACTGTCCGTATTAATCTTAATTTGCTTTATTGTTTCATCTTTTACTGGTAAAAACATAGGTGGCACAAATGGTTATTTTGCTGCTTCAATAACAGCTAGTAATGTTAGTAATATAGCTTCCTCATCTGCTACAGCAGGAGGAGAATCATTATCAACTGACGGAACGATCACTGAAAAGGGAGTATACTACAAGGAATCTTCAATATTATCACTCATTACTGGGGCAACAAAAGTTGCAGCAACAGATGGTGGTACTGCTTCTTTTTCTGTGGCATTGACAGGTTTGAATCCCGAAACAAATTACTTTTACGTTGCATATGCAATTGATGCAGATGGAGAGATTTATAGTGCTAATGAGATTGATTTTTGGACCCTAGCTGTTTCTCCAAGTACTTATCCAGCTACTTTTTCAGCATCTGCCAATTCATCCAGTTCAATTTCTATAACTTACGAATCTATTGATGATTTTGGGGATGCAGATGGTTACATTATTATTAAAACTACTGGAACGTTTGATTTTTCAATGATAACTGATGGTGTCGCGCCGAGTAGTTTAGCTGGAGTGGAGTTGGTTGACCATGTTACTGATGAGTTTCAAACCTCTACAGACGATATTAGTTTAGATCCCGAAACTTCATACTCTTATGCAATCATTCCTTACAATGTAGGCTCAGATGATGCAACCTACAACTACTTTACAGGTGGGACCGTTCCAACCGCTTCTGCCACTACGAATCCGCTGGCAGCACCGGCAAATTTAAGTGCATCTGCAATTACTGCCAATGGATTTGATATTAATTGGAATGATGAGCCGGAAGCTGATTCATATGACTGGGATGTTTCCGAGGTGAGTGACTTTTCAACTACCTTGGCGGGTTACACTAATCAGTCAACAACAAGTACAGGTTCGGCAATTACGGAATCAATTAGCAGCCTTAGCCCCGGTGTTACTTACCATTTTCGAGTAAGGTCCGTTAAGGGCACTTTTATCAGTGATTATGCCACCTTCAGTCAGATGACAATCCCTGGAGTTCCAAATGGACTATCGGTACCGAGTGCTACCCCTAATGGATTTACCTTATCCTGGAATGATGTAACTGGTGCAGCGAACTACGATGTTCAGATTTCCACTAATGGTTCCAATGCAACTGCTTTTGCAAATAATTTGATTGTGGGGTTTAATCCTGCCAATACGACTACCAATAGCCTAACAGTTAGTGATGCTACTAAATTTTTGGCTAATACTACTTATTACTTCAGAGTTAAAGCTAAAAACGGAAGCCTTGAGAGTAGTTATTCAACAATAACTTCTGCAACTACCTCAAAAGATTTGGAAGTTTATTTATCTTCGACAGAGCCTGACTTGGAAATTTGTTCAGGTGAAAGTGTAACTTTTTTTGCCTTTGGTGCGGATGATTATGAGTTTAAAATTGGCAGTACAGTAGCATTAGCTAAAAGCTCTGAAAGTACGTATTCAAGTTCTAACCTTCAGAATGGAGACAATGTTTCTGTTACTGGCTATAAAAATACTAGTGTGGCGTCTGCCTTCTCTGGAGCTTTTACCGTTCATGATTTGCCAACTGCAACTTTAACCGAATCAAATCCATCGTTTTTCATTGAAAATGATCCTGTGTCTCTCGAAGATTATATTACATATTCTGGTGGCACATTATCCATTTCGGGTTCAGGTGTGGCTAAAGGTGCTGATGGGTATAAATTTTATCCTGAAATAGCTGGCGAGGATAGTCATGAGATTATTTACTCCGTAAAATCCCCTGATGGGTGCATAAGGGAAATTCCTATGAATATTGATGTGTTTGCAGGTGCGCTAACACTATCAGGTAGATATTGCAGTAATTTACCTACAACGACTATAACTGTTAATCTGGATTTAATACCAGAAGGTAAAATTTATCAGAGACTTAGGTTTTTGCATAATGGAGTAGAAATTAACAACCCTTCTATTTATCAAAGTACGTCAAATTATCAGTATACCTTTCATCCATCCGAGGCATATGCAGTCGGGATGGAATCCGTTGAAGTTCAAGTGATAGTTGTTTCGGTTGACGAGTGTGATTCAAGAAATTCGAATTTTCCTTATGATTGCCCTGATATCATGAATGATCCATGTCATCCTGACTATCCGGATGATGGACCAGATACATGTACGGATTGTAGCCTCAACCCGTCTAGTTGTACTGTATGTGATCCTAGACACTCTAACTACCCATATGATTGTAATACTGTCATGAGCAACCCTTGTCACCCAGACAATCCGTCTTATCCGGGTAGTTGTAGCGACTGTGATACTCGCAACCCGAATTATCCGAATAGTTGTGATGCTGTTATGAACAATCCATGCCATCCTCATAACCCGTCTTATCCAGGTAGTTGCAGTGATTGCGATACTCGTAATCCAAATTATCCTTATAGTTGTGACCTTGTAATGAACAACCCTTGTCATAAAGATAATCCAAGTTATCCTAGTGGCTGTGATATTGGACCGGATCCTTGTTATAAACTAGAGGCAGGGCGTATTATTGATTGCCAACTACAGCGTATGGAAGAGGCGAGGATACAAAGGATTGCTAAAAAATCTGCCATCATCATGGAGTATAATAAACTCGCGTTTCCTCAGTTGTATGCTCTTACCTCAGAGGAAGAAATATTTCAGTCTAAAACAACTAATATTATTACCCCTGAAATAGGTGAGGTAACTTCTCTTAATGAGTTCTATTGTGCGAATTCGGGGAATGTTCTTTTGGAGGGTACATTTTCCGGGAATTTTAGTGGGACTAACGTTGAGAAAATTGGTGAACAATTCTTTTACAAACCCAGTGAGGCAATTATTCCAATTGGTGAGGCTTTTGTAAATGATACTATTGTATATTCTTATTTTGACAATGGAGGCTGTGCCAATAGTATAGAGGCTTATGTGAAAGTATATGAGCTTCCTCCCTCACCAATTGTTGATGATATAGTTTTGTGTCAGGGAGATGCTCCTGAAAATTTTGTTATTCAAAACGCCTTAACTGGTAGTTCAGTGACCTGGTATAGCGATGTTAATCTTACAACTCCGGTTGGCAGTGGAACCGTTTTTAATTCCGGGTTGAATACTGCAAGCCCAGGAAGTGCTACTTTTTATGTTACACAAGGAATAAATGGGTGTCAAAGTATGTCAGCTACTGTCAATATTTTGATAAACTCATTACCCGATGGTTTGGTTATGCATGGACTCTCAAATGCTACATATTGTAATGATTATGAGGGGCAAATTCCACTAATAGCCGAACCAGCGCCTGTAGTGGGTAATACGGCAGCGTTTGTTGTTGGGAATGCAGCTCTGCAGAGATATGATACTATTGCTGCTACTGTTTCTGATGATGGCACTCAAGGTGTTGCTTCATTTAGTCCGGCAGATTTTGGAATTGGTGTTTATAAGATTCATTATATATATACCAATGAAAATGGTTGTGTTAATGAATCTGCTACAGAAACTGTTAATTTTGTTAATTTTAAACCTACAATTGGTTTTGGTGTCTCGAGAATTAGGGAAGGAGAAGAAACCTTCTTCAAAGGGGATGATGCTATAATAACCAATTTATCATCAGCTGGTCAGGTTCTAGACTCTGTCTTTTGGGATTTTGGCGGAGAAGCTACTGTTTCTGATGGAGATAATATTGATAGCCTGTATAGGCATCAATTCTCTGCCGCTGGAGTTTATGATGTGACTTATTCGATCTTGACAGAAAGCTTTTGCACGGGTCAAATTACAAAGAAGGTGGGTATATTCCCTGTTATTGAAGTCTCAGATGAGAGTTTCTATGCAGAGAGTTTTGAGGGTTCCTCTCATGGCTGGATAGAAAGTAAAGCATTGGAGTTAGGTAATGCATCCAGCTGGTCGTTAAGTACTCCACAAGGTGATACGATAGTAGGTGCTGCTTCCGGGGCTAATGCTTGGATTACCAATGCAGGAGTGGATGCTTCAGGAAATCCTAATAATTCTTATAATAAAAGTGAGGATTCCTGGATAGAAGGGCCTTGCTTTTACATCAGTGACTTGAGCAGGCCCGTTCTTTCCTTAAAAATCTGGTCGGATACAGAAGATGGGTTCGATGGGGCTGTTGTTGAGTATTCAATTGGAGATACAACTAAATGGAATACCTTGGGAAGTATTGAAGAAGGGTTAGAGTGGTATAATACGCAAGGACTGGTTGGGTCGCCGGGTAATCAAAGTGGAGCAAGTTTTGGTTGGTCAGGAAAGCTTCATAGCGACTGGACATTGGCTAAGTTCCCACTTGATGAGATACGTGTAAAGGCTGGTGATAGGCCAGTTCGTTTTAGGGTAGCATTTGCAAGTACCAGTGATAATCCATTTGGCAAAACCTTCGACGGCTTCGCCTTCGACGATTTCACCATTGAGAGCAGGAACCGTGTTGTATTACTAGAGCATTTTACCAACCTATCCAGTGCAGAATCAAGGGATGAAGATGGTAAGCTGAGGACTTTTGTGGAAGGAAAAAGCCCGGAAGTCATAGATATCCAATACCATACGTCATTCCCGGGGGCAGATCCACTGAACCAGTTTAATAAGGCTGATCCAAGTGCGAGGGCATTGCATTATGCGATTGCCGAAGTGCCGAGAACGGTTATGGATGGTATATATGGGGTGTATTATAAAAACGAACCATTCTTTAGAGAAAGCTGGGGTGTTAATGCTTATAATACCCGGGCACTGATCTCAGCTCCGTTTAATATTGATATTACTCTGGGAGATGATGTATCTACAGCCCTTGAGATAACTGCTGAAATTAGTAAAAATGCGACCGCTGAGGCTATTGAAGGTAACCTGATCGTTCAGGTGGCAGTGGTTGAACGCCAGGTAACTATTGATGGAAATACTTACTATAATGTGGTGAGAAGATTATTGCCTAACGCGGCAGGTAACAGGCTGTTTGGTGACTGGCAACCTGAGGATTCACGTGTGGAGCGGGTGGTTCAAAGCTGGAACCCTGCTGTTGAACCTGGTGATTCAGAGTTCATGATTGTAGCTTCTGTATACAACGAGAAGAACAAAGAGATCTATCAGGCTGCCTATATGAGCATCCCAGCCAGTAAAATGCCTCCTATGGCTAAGGTAACAGGTGTAGATGACCTATTAAGTAAGGAAGGTATCCATTTGTTCCCGAACCCTACAGAGAAGGAAATCAATATACTTTTCCCTGCACCGTTAAGCGATGAATACACTTTAACAGTATATGATTTGCATGGGGTAGAAGTGTACAGAGGAACTGTTAGGAGAGGTATGGACAAAGCTACTTTAAACACGGAGGCTTACTCAAGTGGGGTATACTCCATCAGGTTAAATAGTAGTACTGATCAGGTGATCAGGAGATTTGTGAAGAAGTAATAGAGATTATAAGTGATAGAGCCGCTTTCCTAATAGGGAGGCGGCTTTTTTATGAAAGTATTAGTGTAAATACTTTATCATGCTGACTATCAGCTTATAGCAGCCCTATCATAATCAGATTTGAAATAAACGTAAATTCAGTGCCTTAAATAAATCACCAATTAAATTCTATTTCTAAGGCTGGGTTTATATATTAGTACGGCAGGCATATTCCATAACTATGCAAGACAACCTATTCCAAAACCAACAACAGTCTTCGGCTAATCTCGGCAAGAAGGCAAGTAACCTTGATAAGGATAATTTACTTCCGAACTCAAAACGACCCAATGTTAATGGCAAGGCGGGGTTTAACCCGGTATCTGCCTCTTTAAGTCAGGCTTTTGGTGGCTTGGGCAAAGGCTTATCTTCTTTTTCGGGTACAGCTTTACCTCAGTCTTTGAGCAGCCAGCCAGTTCAGAGAAAAGATAATGCAGAAGAAGAGGAAGATAAGGTTCAGCTAAAGGCGAACTCCAATTTTTCAGGGAGTAAAATGGCTACAGCTACTTCTGCTGACACACCAATACAAGCCAAAATGAATGGTGCTCTGAACGGCAGTTCGTTCGGTGCATTGATTCAAAAGAAAGCCATACCAGTTAACGATGATGCCAATCTGGAACAGGAAGCTGATGTAATGGGGGCAAAAGCAGCTCGTAAAGAAAGAGTCAGTATAGGGGGAGGAGCAGCTTTGGCACCGACTGTACAGAAGAAAGCCGTGGTGCAGCGCCAAACAGGAGAACAAGCACTTGATCGGATAGCTTCGCAGCAGGCAATATATGAATACGCTGCCCACCATTTGGTTTATCAACAGGAAGGATCACAAATCCAGCACAAAGAATACCGAATGTTGATTTCATCTGGATATAATCCGGATAAAATACAGTGGTATGGTTTGTCCACTGGAGCCCAAATTGGGTTTCAAGCTGTTTTGATACCTTCAAGGACAGGTGAAAGAAATCACATTCTTGCGATAAGAGGTACTGTCCCTGGGGGAAGTTCTGAAGAGTTGTTAACAATTTATACAGATTTGGATCCTCAAACTGTTGGAGCTACCCAATTTGCTACAAACAGGATGTTAATCGAGCGTATTTTAGAGGATGCCGGGGGGATGGTTGATGTTACCGGCCATAGTCTTGGAGGTGCAATGGCTCAACATATAGCTGTTAATTTTTCCGGACATGTAGGGAATGTAGCAACATTTCAATCACCCGGTATAGATCAAGAATCAGTGGATCGTTTTAATAATCTACCTGAAAATGAACGTCCGGAAGTAGTGCATCATATAGTTACAGGTGATATCGTTGACAAAGCAGGTGAGGTTAGCTTACCAGGAGATGTTTTTGAACATAATTTTGGAGCGTCACTTGATGTTAGGGTTTTATTAGATACTTTGACGACTTCTATTGCCGAGATAAAAGCTGATATTACTCTTTTTAATCAGACGGTTAGAGAAATTCTTAATATTATTAGGCCTCAGTTGCGTACGCCAATAGGCTCTTTTAGAGACTTAGGTGAGCTTTATCAGAAGATTCAACTATTATCTGTTATAAAAAATCGTATCCAACAGAATGTTCAGGCATTACGAACATACTTATCCTCTACCGCTTCCACTATTGGAGAGTCTCATGGTACTCATGTTTTTGGGGCTTCACATTTCAATAGTATGAGGTCGGAAATTGGAATGGACAATAGCGTTATGGGGACAAATCTTGAGAGAAATGCCGACGTCACCCACTATGAATCGTACCCTCATCAAGAGCAAAGAGCGGTGGCAGAGCCGATGAGACAAAGTGCGGGCAGAGCCTTGCAAAACATATTTAGAGCCTATATTTCTGTGGTACAGACTTACGAGTCCACTGTAGACCGTTATAATAGGTTTAAACGAGGGGCCAGTAATGCTTGGGATGGTTTTACGCAAGGGGTTAGAGGTGGTATGGGAGCTGCCAGAGATAGAATTAACAGAGCTTGGGACTGGGTAACAAATTGGTAATAGGATGAGGTTTTTGAGATTTCTTAGCTTCACTTTTTTATGTTTATCTTTTATATCATGTGATATGTCTAAAAAATATAGTAACAGTGATTTGGTGCAAATTTTGAAAAAGCGATATGATGAAGAATTTGAAATTAAAAGTAATCAATTTGTATTTCAAGTGAACAAATTTCAATTTGTTGCTTATCAAAGAGAAAACCCAGAGATAAAGGCTTTTGGCTCATATATAGATAACCAATCTGAAATTGAGGAAAACTATTTACAGATGCTGAACTGCTATCAAGGTAAAGAGTACTTGAAAAATTTATTGGATGATTATTATGATAAGTACGCAGTTGATGTAAATGTAATGTCTCCCTTACAGGAAAAGCAGGAGGGAAGCTTACCTCCTTTTCCAGAATTAGCGCAATCCGAAAGTGCGGATGTCATAGCTAACTTTCGAGTCTATTTATTTGATACAGTAAGCAATGAAAACGAAGGCTTTTTAAGCGGTATTGTAGAAGCAGCCAATCATTTTAAAGGTTCGTTTTATGGTACCTTTACCTTTACAATTTACTTTTGGGATTCAGAGTTTCTAAAGGGTAAGAATTTGGATGAGATGAAGTTTGGGTTCAATTATAATAGCGATTCTTACGATGATAACTTATCAGCGAAAGGAAAATATATCAGACAGGAATTGACCTTTGAATTTGATTCTTCTGAGAAGCCTGAAATTACGCTTGAGAGGATACAGGAACTTGTTGCACCTTACAAGAAGGGCAAACAGTATAACCGCTTATAGGTTGATTGAAGTTATGAAAGTATGCTTATTATTTGTCTTTAATTGAAGGAATATAGTGCATGATTGCTACAGCGTAAATTATTGGCTTTTATTATTGGTTCTCCTTTTTGCTTCATGTGAGGTCTCAACAAATTATACTAATCCAGAGTTACAAGATCTTTTAAGTGAGCGCTACAATAAAGAGTTTCGGATTGAAAGAAATCAATTCAATGCAGAGCTCAATGAATTTCAATTCATTGCAGTACCTGTAAATAATGAAGATGTAAAAGTACACGGTTCCTATAAAGACAACAGCTCGGTTGTTTCGGATAACTATATGCAAATGGAACATAGTTATCAGGCTGAGGAGGTTATGAAGGAGCAATTAGGGAAGTTTTATAACAGATATGCAGTCAAGGCCAATGCAGCCATTGACCAATATACTTCATCCTCTTTTTTGGAGCTTATTAGTAATGC
>NZ_SMLW01000370.1 GCF_009711405.1 Fulvivirga kasyanovii
GTATCATTATATTTGGCTATCATCAACAGATCATTATGAACAAATTCCCTCACAAACTTTATAGCTCAGGCTGGCTTTTATCCGTTTTATGCCTAATCGCAGCATGTCAGGCTAAGGTAGAAAAACCGGGTGACATATCCCTAAACAAATATGCTGATTCAACACTGGTACAAATTTATGATTATCAGGATAAAAGGGATACCAAAGAACTGCTGGCTTACTTCAACCATGAAAATTCCGAATACCGCATGGCTGCCGCCGAGGCCTTCGGGTCTGTGCAGGATAGCCTGGCCATTCCGATGCTGGGCCAACTTCTTTATGATAGCTCTGCTCAGGTAAGAAAAGCTGCTGCATATGCCTTAGGACAGAGCTATGACAGTAGTGCGGTAGTGCCGCTGACCAGAGCTCTTCAGGATGAAGATAGTGTTTTTGTGCGCAGGGAGCTTCTGGAGGCATTGGGCAAAGTAGTTACCCAGCCTCAGATCCAGCTCCTCTATAATCAGCCCGACGCGTCAGTCAAAGAAAAGGAAGGGCTGGCCTGGGGCCTTTACAGGGCAGGGATCAGAAATGTGCATGATGGTGTAGCTGTCAGGCTTGGGGTGTCATTGCTTGACAGTGCCCATAGTTATGAAACCCGTCTGGGTGCAGCTCACTTCCTGGCCAGAGGCAAAAACCTTGAACTCAAGCGTTATGAAACTGCGATTATTAAAGCTGCGACCAGTGATGTTTCTCCTAATGTACGCATGGCTGCTGCCACAGCATTGCGCAACATACAGTCAGAAACCGCAATAAATGCTCTGGTAGTACTGGCCAAAAAGGATGCCGACTATCGCGTGAGGGTCAATGCACTCAGGGCCTTATCAGCATTTAACTTCGATCAGACAAATACTGTTGTCTATGAGTCTTTGGGTGATGAAAACTTGCATGTTGCTATAACAGCGGCTGGGGTTATTGATGCCCAGGCTACTGCCGATGATGAGCCTTTTATTACCGAAACCGCCCTGGCAGCAGATTCCTCCAAAGTAAAAGCAATGTTGTTGGGAACTGCGCTACGATTGGCAGAGGATAAAGCTCCTATCGCTCATTTTGAAGGTACTGAAGAGGAAGAAGTTACTAACGAATATAACCACCCGATCGACTGGGAATTGGTGAAATCATTGACAAAGGATCAAAAAATGATGGTTGAAACAGGAAAAGGCAATATAGAGCTACGCCTTCTGGTAGAAGAGGCACCCGGCTCGGTAGCTAACTTTGTGTCCCTGGCGCAAAAGGGGTATTTCAACGGCAAGAATTTTCACCGGGTAGTGCCGAACTTTGTAGTGCAGGGAGGCTGCAACCGCGGCGATGGTTATGGCGGAGAAGATTACTCCATACGCTCCGAGCTGGCAAATCTTCGATATGCGGAAGGCTCGGTGGGCATGGCTTCTGCCGGTAAGGATACCGAAGGTACACAATGGTTTATTACTCACTCTCCGACACCACATTTGGATGGAAGATATACTATATTTGCGCAGGTAACTGACGGAATGGACGTAGTACACCGGCTTCAAGTGGGTGACACTATTCAATCGGTTAGTCTGATTAAATAATTAAACCAGGAAAAGCCATTCGGGCTATAATATTTTTCCAATGTCTCAAAGATCTATACAGGCTGAAAAACTGGGCATACTTGGGGGTGGCCAACTAGGCAGAATGCTCATCCAGTCAGCACTTGATTTTAATCTGGATATCAAAATCCTTGACCCTGATGAAAATGCCCCATGCAAAAAGGTGGCCGGTGCATTTGTGGTCGGTAAGCTTACCGACTTTGATACGGTCTATAATTTTGGAAAAGACTGTGATATCCTTACTATCGAAATTGAAAATGTTAACACCGAGGCCCTAAAAAAACTGCGGGATGAAGGCAAGAAGGTGTTCCCTCAGCCTGAGGTTATAGAGCTTATTCAGGATAAACGCACTCAGAAGCAGTTCTATAAAGACCATGATATTCCAACAGCAGAATTCATACTTACGGAAGACAGGAACGATGTGCATAATTACAGGGATTTTCTTCCTGCGGTAAATAAACTTGGAAAAGAAGGCTATGATGGAAGAGGCGTACAGATCTTGAGGTCTGAGGCTGATCTTGACAAGGCATTTGATGCCAAAGGGCTGCTTGAAAAGTTAATAAACTTTAAAAAAGAAATAGCCGTAATTGTAGCCCGCAATGAAAAGGGTGAGATTACTTCGTTTCCGCCGGTTGAGCTTGTGTTTCACCCGGAAGCTAACCTGGTGGAATACCTCTTTGCGCCGGCCGAAACCTCAGACACAGTGGCCCGGGAAGCCGATGCCATAGCAAAAAAAGTGATCTCAAAGCTGGATATGGTGGGATTACTGGCCGTGGAAATGTTTGTGGATCAGGATGACCATGTTCTGGTGAACGAAGTGGCTCCGAGACCACATAACAGTGGCCACCAAACCATTGAAGCCAACTACACTTCCCAATATGAACAGCATTTAAGGGCTATATTTGATTTGCCCTTGGGTAATACGGAAGCACTAATTCCCTCTGCCATGGTAAACCTGCTGGGGGAAGATGGCTACACCGGCGAAGCACGCTACAAAGGGCTGAATGCCGTGATGGAACAAAAGGGTGTACACATCCATCTCTATGGGAAGAAACTGACGAAGCCATTCAGGAAAATGGGCCATGTCACCATCATTGATCAGGATGTTGCCGCCCTGAAAGAGAAAGTTAATTTTGTAAAACAAACCTTAAAAGTGATCGCATAAATTATGAGCAAACCGGTAGTAGGAATAATCATGGGTAGCCAGTCGGACCTGAGGGTAATGAAAGAGGCTGCGGAAATACTTGAAGAGTTACAGGTAAGCTATGAGCTGACCATAGTATCGGCCCACCGCACCCCTGACCGCATGGTGGATTATGCACGCTCTGCACGTTCAAAAGGTTTGAAGGTGATCATTGCCGGTGCCGGTGGCGCTGCACACCTCCCGGGTATGGTAGCATCCATGACTACCCTGCCGGTAATCGGAGTACCGGTAAAGTCAAGCAATTCCATCGATGGGTGGGATTCCGTACTGTCTATCCTGCAGATGCCCGGCGGCATACCGGTAGCCACAGTTGCCCTCGATGGTGCCAAAAATGCCGGCATACTGGCCGCAGAAATGATAGGTGCTTTTGACGAAAAAACAGCCAAAAACCTTGAAAAGTATAAAGATGAACTCAAAGAGAAGGTATTGAAATCTGCCGAGAGTGTGGAAGAAAAAGGCTGGAGAGGAAGTAAGATAGGTTTTTAAGAGCATATTTACTTCCGAAAAGTACTTATTACTACGTTTTTCTAACAATTTTTGTCCTGGATTTTTATAGTTAGGGCTTTTCATGGTTAATCCATTACACATCTTTTAGGTCGGCACTCCGGACTTGTGGTATGAAGCTATTGTATATTCTATACCTTTTTGATAGCTTACGGCAATGAAAATTTTATCACTATGGTCCGGCCCGCGCAATGTGTCCACGGCATTGATGTATTCTTTTGCACAGCGCCCGGATACCAAAGTAATTGACGAACCCCTTTATGCCCACTACTTATCCAGAACTACAGCCAACCACCCCGGAGAGCAGGAGGTACTGGACAGCATGGAGAATGACGGCACCAGGGTACTCCTCGACCTTCAAAATCATCCCACTGACAGGGATATTCTTTTTTTGAAGAACATGGGCCACCATTGGGTGGATCTTGATGAAAAACTGCTGGATAATATGGAGCATCTTTTTCTGATCCGTGACCCCAGGGAAATGCTTCCTTCATTGATTAACCAACTCGAAAAACCTGTATTGCGTGATACCGGGCTGAAGCTGCAAAAGGACCTGTACGAGATACTGGCGAGGAAAGGCAAACAGGTACCGGTGATTGATTCCCGGCTGTTGCTCAGTGATCCTCAAAAAATACTGAAGAAGGTATGTGAGGTACTGGAGATCCCATTCTACCCTGCCATGCTAAAATGGGAAAAAGGCCCGAGGGCAGAAGATGGGGTCTGGGCGAAGTACTGGTACCACCGGGTACACCAGTCCGAAGGGTTTACTCCCTATGAAAGTAAAAAAGAGCCATTCCCTGAGCGGCTTAAGCCTCTTTTAGAAGAATGCGAACCTTACTATAATTTTTTATACCAAAAAGCTTTAAAATTCTGATATGAGAAACGTTCAACTTCCGGATTCAAGAAATGAAAATATCCTCATCAATATAGATGGCAAACTATACCCTCGCGAAGAGGCTAAAGTATCGGTTTTCGACAGTGTAGTGCAAGGTGGTGATGCTGTTTGGGAAGGCTTACGGATATATGACGGCAAGGTGTTTATGCTTGAGGAGCATATCGACCGTATGATTGCCTCAGCTAAAGCTATGGCCTTTGCCGAAATCCCTTCACGCGACTACATTAAGGATCAGGTATTTAAAACTCTCAATGCCAACCGCATGTACGACGAAAGCCATATTCGCCTGACACTGACCCGTGGCCGAAAGGTAACTTCCGGTATGAGTCCGCATTTTAACCAATATGGGCCAACCTTAATCGTGCTGGCCGAATGGAAAAAACCGGTTTATAATGTTGACGGCATCAAATTAATAACCTCCTCCATCAGAAGGAATCCCCCTCAGTGCATAGATTCCAAGATCCATCACAACAACCTGATCAACAATATACTGGCCAAGATCGAAGCCAACCTTGCCGGAGTGGATGATGCCGTAATGCTGGATGTGGACGGATTTGTTTCTGAAACAAATGCCACAAACATCTTTTTCATTAATAATGGTGCCGTAAAAACGCCTTTTGCTGATAGCTGCCTGCCGGGAATTACCAGACGGAATGTTATTAACCTGGCCAAAGCCAACAATATTGAAATTGAAGAAAAGCGTATATCCATTGCGGAGATGTACATTGCAGATGAGGTGTTTGTTACGGGTACCATGGGCGAAATATCACCTGTGCTAAACATAGACGGAAGAACGATCGGCTCTGGAAAAAAGGGGAAAGTTACCGACAGGATACTTGCGCTGTATCGTGAAAAAGCTAAAAATGAAGGAGTTGCAATACCCCGATCCTAAATATTTCTCGGATATTAAGGTAAAACTGTTAAATTCTGTCTATGAATCCTGCGAAAAAGGGCTGGCTCAAAGAGTTTTTGCATTATAGGAAGAACCTGTTCGAAAAGTCCAAAGAGTTTGAAAAAACTAAAAAGGGCCAGCACCCCGACCAGTCTTTTTACGGTATAATACAACCCACCGGGATAATGTATGGCTACCCTGTACATGTGTATGACCTGGAAGTAGATTATGGCTGGGGCAAGCTCGACACCATTAAGGTTTTACTGGCAGATAGCTTTATCAATATAGCTGAGCTGTATGCTGCAAGCCCTGTAGACACTGCTGATGCCTTCTACAATCTGATGATTGATACCATGGATAGTGTCAACCATTTTTACAATGGCGTTTATCCTGAAATCTCCACCTCTTTAACCAACTGGTTAGGGCAAAAGAAGGACGTACTCCTTATAACAGAGAAGATACTTGAAAAAAGGCTGGACATCATTTTTAAGAAAAGCAGTAATTTCTGGACAGATTTCTTCAATCACGGTCAGTTGTTTCTCGACATCTATATTTTCGGGCAGTGGAGCCACACGAGCCCTGACCGGGTGCTGCTGGATTTTTTTAAAGATGAGAAGGAGGAACTAAGCTATACGGCTGTAAAAGTGATGGCAGCGGCAGCACATGCAAACCAACGTGTGGAAAGTGAAGAAGAAAAGCTGTTTGAACATTTCATAGAGAACTCAGGGCTTCCCGCGGAGAAAAGACGTGTGGCCTATGAGTATTTCGGACATGGTCTGGCCATACAGGATATACCTGTAGAAGAGACCGACCCCTGGGTGATCCGAAAGTACTTTCTGGAGTTGGCTATCCTGACTGTATGGTCTGACAAAATGGTCGAGGATATTGAATGGGACTTCTTAAGTAATTTCAACCAGTCTTTAGGCTTTTCAAATGAAGACTTTGACAGCAGCATGATAGCCGTGGAAGGTTTTGTGCTTCAAAACTGGCAACAGCTTGACAGCCTTCAACTGAAAAAAGACCACCAGGCGATCAGCCAGGATTATGTGGGCCGAATAGCAAGGGTAACCGAAAAATACAAAAACAGAATAAAGCTTGAAATGACTGACGACATCGAGCTGATCGAGATATTGAGAAAGGGAAAGGTATCGGAACTCACCGATGATGAAAAAGAGGCTCTACGCCTGAAGTTTATCAATATTCTAAAAACCATCCCCAGCTTTAGGGTAATCGCTCTGCCTAAAGATTTTCTTTCTTATGAAATTCTGCTGAGAGTTATTCCAAAAAGTGTGATTTCAGAAATGGCGGGCGGCTGATCTACTCTCCCGAATTGGCTTTCGGAATTACGAGCGACATGATGATAGAGGCGGTAAGCGTCACGATGATGACGGTAAATGATATTACAATATCTATATGAACATTTATAACTTCCAGCAGCATTTTAGCCCCTATGAAGATAAGGATAAATGAAAGCCCTTTTTGAAGGAGGTAAAACTTATCGATTATACCTGCAAGCAGGAAGAACTTGGCTCTTAAGCCCAGTACTGCAAAAATATTTGAGGTGTAAATAATGAATTCGCTCTGGGTAATCGCAAAAGCTGCAGGAATAGAATCCACTGCAAAAATGAGGTCTGTAGTTTCTATCAAAAGTATTACCAAAAACAGCGGCGTGAACAATATGGAGCCACTCTTTTTGACAACAAACTTGCCTCCAAAATCACTCTTGGTAATTTTAAGATACTTTCTGGCAAACTTTAACAATGGATTCTTACCCGGGTCAATTTCCTCTTCTTCGCCCTCAAAGAATATTTTAATACCGGAGTAAACCAGAAAGACACCGAAAATATACAGTATCCAGTAAAACTGACCGATAAGGTAGGCTCCTACGAAAATGAATATGGCCCTGAAAACCAAGGCTCCCAGTATACCCCAGAAAAGGATGTTGTGATAGTACTCCTCTTTAACATGAAAGTATCTCAGGATAAGGAGTATTACAAAAATATTGTCAACTGACAGTGCATACTCCGTAAGATAGGCTGAGAAGTAAGTTAAGGCTTTGGTGGCCCCTCCATCATATAAATAGATGAGGTAGCCAAAGGCCACTGAGATCACCACCCAAAAAATGGATTGATACAGCGCTGATTTTGTTGAAATACGATGTGCCTTTTTATTAAAAACTCCCAGATCGATAATAAGGAAAAGGAGTATAACTACACCAAACACGGCGAACAGTAAGGACTCATGTGTATTGTCAAAAAGAGCAAAAAGGAACATACCCTGTGCGTCTCCCTC
>NZ_SMLW01000481.1 GCF_009711405.1 Fulvivirga kasyanovii
AGGCACAGGAAATAAGCATCACTTTAGGTCCGGATGAGATTGGTGAAAACCAAGCCTGGACGATTACGATCACTGCTTCCAACGAGCGCCTGAAAAGCTACGGCGATTTTCCTGAAATAGAGGGATTCCGCATGCGTGGCACATCATCATCATCCAGCACGCAAATCGTCAACGGCCAGATCTCTTCGTCACAGAGTGTGACCATGACTTATGCTCCGACGGGCCAGGGCACTTTTACCATAGATCCATTCCAGATCAAGATCAACGATAAAATGTACAGCTCTCCCGGAAAAACCGTAAAAGTGGGTCCTCCGGCAGAAAGGCAACAAAGAAACGACCCTTTCAGAAGCTTTTTTGATCACGACCCAGCCGACAGCTTCTTTGGAAGGGATGAAAAAACTGAGTTTGTAGACGTTAAAGAAGACGCTTTTTTAGCCCTAACAACAGATAAAGAAAGTGCTTATGTAGGTGAAGGCATCACCTCCACGCTTTCTTTTTACGTAGCTGATAACAATCGCGCGCCCCTCCAATTTCATGATTTGGGAAAACAGCTTTCAGATATTCTGAAAAAGGTACGTCCCGAAAATGCCTGGGAGGAAAACTTCAATATCGAAAATATTAATGGAGAACCTGTAACCATCGGTGGTAAGCGCTATACGCAGTATAAGATCTATCAGGGTGTATTTTATCCGCTGAATGCCGAAGACATCAGGTTTCCCTCTGTTGGCCTTGAAATGATCAAGTATAAAGTAGCTAAAAACCCCTCTTTCTTTGGCCAGAACCGCCAAGAGGATTTTAAAACGTTCTATAGCAAGCCCAAAACTGTACGGGTAAAAGAGCTGCCTCCCCATCCGCTCAGGGAACAGGTAGCTGTAGGCGACTACCTCCTCGACGAAAGAATAAGCTCCGGCGATCTGGAGACAGGCCAAAGTTTCTCTTACCAGTTCAATATCTATGGAGAAGGTAACATTTCTGCTATCAACGAGCCTTCCGTGGATAGTGACGAAAATTTTGATTTCTACGACCCGAACATTGATCAAAACATTAACCGCCGGAACAATCATGTGACAGGCTCAAAGTCATTCAGCTATTTTGGTATTCCAAAAGAACCAGGGCAGTATAATCTAAAGGATTATTTCAAGTGGATATTCTTCAACCCCAAAACTCAAAAGTATGACACTTTGATGTCTTCTCAGGTGGTGACGGTTACAGGGGAAAGTAAAAAGAATGAGTCGATCCAATCCAATGACCTGGGATCATTTTATGACAGAATAGAGGCTGAGAATAATCAATTAAAGAGTACTGACAGCTTTGAATGGATTAAAATCTTTGCCAACATTTTAATTTTAACTATGTTAGCGACCACAGCAATCATCATTTTTAAGAAATAAACCTACCAACAAGGTAAAAAAATTGGGAAATTCTTACGGCACCTTATTTAAAATATCCACTTTCGGGGAATCTCATGGCAAGGCACTCGGGGTCATCATAGATGGCTGCCCTGCCGGATTGGATATTAACGAAGACTTCATTCAGCAGGAGCTGAACAGAAGGAAACCCGGACAATCCAAAATCACGACACAAAGAAAGGAAGATGACACCTTTGAGATCCTCTCAGGGGTATTTGAAGGAAAGTCAACAGGTACACCTATCTGCATTGTAATCCATAATAAGGACGCAAAAAGCAAAGACTACTCCCACATAGCTGACAGATACAGGCCTTCACATGCAGACTACACCTACGATGTAAAGTATGGCGTGAGGGACTATCGGGGAGGAGGTAGAAGCAGCGCCAGGGAAACCGCAGCACGCGTAGCTGCCGGTGCCGTTGCCAAGATGATGCTGGAAAAGCAAGGCATCAATATCTCGGCTTACGTTTCTCAGGTTGGGGACATCAAATGCCCGGATTATCCTTCATTGGACCTCAGCCAAACCGAAAGCAATATTGTCCGTTGCCCTCATGCTGAGACGGCCGGGCAGATGATCAGCCTGATCGACGAGGTCAGGAAAAGCCAGGATACTATTGGTGGCATTGTTACCTGTGTAATTAAAAATACTCCGGCAGGACTTGGAGAGCCTGTGTTTGACCGGCTCCATGCCGAACTGGGCAAAGCTATGCTCAGCATCAATGCCGTAAAGGGTTTTGAGTATGGCAGCGGGTTTGAAGGTGTGAAAATGCGTGGCTCGGAGCATAATGACGCTTTTTATAAAGAGGGGGACAAAACAAAAACCAGAACGAACTATTCCGGAGGTATCCAGGGTGGGATTTCCAATGGAGAGGACATATATTTCAACGTAGCATTTAAGCCGGTGGCAACTATCATGCAAGATCAGGAGAGTATAAATGCTCAGGGTGAGGCTGTTACGATTAGCGGCAAAGGCAGGCACGACCCTTGTGTAGTGCCGAGAGCCGTACCTATAGTGGAAGCTATGGCCGCTCTGGTAATTGCTGATTTTTATTTGATAAACCAAACGGCTAAATTGCGCGACTAATTTTTATCCACTTTTATGAAGAATTTACCCCTACACATAAAAATTATCATTGGTCTGGTGGCCGGTATCATTTGGGCTTTTATCTCCAGTTATCTTGGCTGGAATGAATTCACCATCGACTGGATAGACCCACTTGGTCAAATATTTATTAAGCTTCTTAAGTTCATAGCCGTTCCCCTGGTATTATTTTCAATTATCGGAGGCGTATCCAGTCTGAGCGATATGTCAAAACTGGGAAGGCTGGGAGCTAAAACCCTCGGCTTGTACCTATTGACCACCGTTATAGCCGTTGGTATCGGTCTTGTACTTGTAAACCTGATCAAGCCAGGCACATTTACTGACGAAGCTCAAAGGGTAAAAAACAGAATATCTTACGAAAAATGGGTACAGGATACGCCTGGTGTGCCCCAACCTAAAGACGGCAGGCACTTTCTTACAGATCCCCAATACAGGCCTCTGGTCGAGGAAGTAACGAGCGCCAAAGAACTTGAAAAAATTGACGAAAAGAGTGCCGGTGTTGAAGATAAAATGGCTGCAGCAGAAAAAACCAAAGAGACCAGCCCTTTGCAATTTCTGGTAGATATCGTTCCTGACAATATAGTGGGCGCCATTTCAGATAATGGAGCTATGTTACAGGTGATATTTTTCGCCATCTTTTTTGGTATAACCCTGGCACTCCTTCCGGGTGAAAAAGCCCGACCGGTAATTGAATTTGTTAATTCTGTAAATGAGGCTTTCCTGAAAATGGTCGACCTCATTATGAAGATTACTCCATATTTTGTTTTTGCACTTCTGGCAGGTGTAATAGCTAAAATGGCAGATACTCCCAGGGAGGTGTTCGAGATTTTTAAAGGCCTCGGGTCATATTCAGTTACCCTGGTTATTGGCCTCTTCTTTATGGTGTTTGTTTTCTACCCTGTTGTAGTAACGCTATTCATTAAAAAACTAAGCTACAAGGAGTTCTTTAAAAACATCAGCCCGGCTCAATTTCTCGCTTTCTCTACCAGCTCAAGTGCAGCAACCCTGCCGGTAACTATGGAGTGCATAGAAGAAAACATGGGTGTATCGAAAAACATCAGCAGCTTTGTACTGCCCATTGGCGCTACGGTAAACATGGATGGAACCAGCTTATACCAGGCGGTAGCTGTTATATTTATGGCACAATTGCATATGGTAGACCTTTCTCTTGGCCAGCAGTTGACCATTGTACTTACGGCAACATTGGCATCCATTGGTTCCGCCGCAGTACCGAGCGCAGGGCTGGTAATGATGATCATTGTACTACAATCTGTTGGGTTAAACCCGGCATGGATTGCAATCATTTTCCCTGTAGACAGGATACTCGACATGTGCAGAACGGTAGTAAATGTTACCGGTGATGCCACAGTATCCACCCTTATTGCGAAATCAGAAGGAGAGCTGCCGAAATACAGTTGATATTGACTACAGAATGGAACCTTTATAAATAAGGTACGTTCTCCTAATTAAATATTGAAGTTATGGAAACAAAGAACATAGATAAGCGGGTTGTTAATCTTTACATGGAGTCTAACCCTAACCCGAACTCCTTAAAATTTGTTGCAAATTTCATGCTTTTGCCCGATGGTGTCAGCTACGACTTTCCCAGCGAAGCCGCGGCCTCAGAAGCACCTCTTGCCAGTGAGCTTTTTAAATATGACTTTGTGGATCGTGTGTTCTATATGAGCAACTTCATAACGGTCACGAAGAAAGAGGAGTTTGAATGGGAGGAGATCAAGGATCAGATCAAACAGCACATCCAGGTCTTTCTAGAATCAGGTAAGCCTATTATAAAGGACACTATACAGGATGAACAATTCGATGAGAACGACTCGGAAACTGTGAAAAAGATAAAAGGTATACTGGATGAATACATCAGACCTGCCGTAGAGCAGGATGGTGGCGCGATATCATTCCATTCATACCATGAGGGCGTTGTGAAAGTATTGCTCCAAGGCTCATGCAGTGGCTGTCCTTCTTCAACCGTTACTCTAAAAGCGGGTATAGAGA
Source organism: Fulvivirga kasyanovii (assembly GCF_009711405.1). Taxonomy (GTDB): domain Bacteria; phylum Bacteroidota; class Bacteroidia; order Cytophagales; family Cyclobacteriaceae; genus Fulvivirga; species Fulvivirga kasyanovii. The sequence goes on from NZ_SMLW01000481.1 coordinate 4,522, forward strand.
ACCTATTGAAAAGAATGCTTCCTGAAATCCAGTCAGTAGAAGCGGAAGGAGTTTAACGATTTATTTTCCCATGATATGAGGCTATTTCATTTTTTTTGGAATAGCCTTCTTTTTTATCCCTGTCATGACTTTCTGACTGTGAATACTTTACTGTAGGTTCGTGTATAATCATGTGTTCCCTATCCAATAATTAATGCATATGAGTGTAGACTACCGCTTATCACAAATTGTAATTATTTGCAATACTGGTTATATTACAATGCGAAAAATTATTAGATTACAGCCTATTTTTTAAATGTAAAGAGCAAAAATGGAAGGAACTGAGAAGATCTCCGCAGAACAATTGAAATCATTCCACAACAGAGTTAACGAAGAGGCCGATTCCATTATCAACTACTTCATGGTCGGGTATTTTGTCTTTGGCCTTTTCTTGTCAATATTTTATAATACCTGGCTTTTAGGTATTGTCATGGGGGGTGTTTCTCTCGGGCTCTACTTTCTGGCCAAAACCTTCCTTTCAGGAAGGTTGATATTCAGGCTGATTGTGAGTTTCCTGTTTTGGAATTTCGGTACGCAATTCATTATTCAGCTTCACGGCATGTATGAAATGCACTTCTTCTATTTTGTTTCCTTGACAGTACTTTTATTCTACGAAGACTGGAGAGTGCTACTCCCCGCTGTGATCTATGCCATTATAGGTTTCCTGCTACTTTTCTATTTACAGCTAAGCGGGTCGGAATTCAACATGTATTTTGAAAATGTTCCTAACCTCACCATTAAACATGCTATACTGCACATTGGTATTTTATGCTTATACGCAGGCCTTTGTGTGCTTTGGTCTAAGCTGCAAAGAAGACAAACAAAAGGAGCTGGTGTAAACTTCCTGGAGATGGAAGAGCAATTAAAGCTTATGGATACCAACATTCACTTTGCCGATAGCATAAGCCAGGGAAACCTTAGTGCCAAGTATGGCGCTGATAAGGCCGATCGTCTGGGGGAATCGCTGATGAATATGCGATCCAGCCTGATAGAGGCATCAGAAAGAGAGGCTAAAGAGAAATTTGTAAATGTTGGACTGGCCTCAATTGGTGAGATACTGAGAAACAATGCGGATAACCTCGATGTATTATGCGACAATGTTATTGAAAAACTTGTGAATTATATGAAGGCCAATCAGGGAGGTATATTTATCCTTAACAAGGATGAAAACACTGATGAGACCTACCTGGAATTAATGGCCTGCAGAGCATACGAAAGAAAGAAGTACCTCGAGAAACGAATCGAGGTAGGCCAGGGACTTGTGGGGCAGGCTGCCATTGAGAAAGAGACTATTTACATGCTTGATATACCCAAAGGTTATCTGAACATAACGTCAGGGCTGGGGCTTGCAACACCGAACAGCCTGCTGATCGTACCTTTAAAGTCTAACGAAGAAGTGGTTGGGGTTATAGAGATGGCCTCCTTTGAAAAATTCAGCGATACAGATATTGAGTTTCTTGAAAAAGTAGGCGAGAGTATAGCCTCAACAGTTATCAGTGCCAAAACCAACCAGACAACGAAAGAGCTACTGGAGCAGAGCAGGCAAATGACAGAAGAGATGCAGGCCCAGGAAGAGGAGATGCGCCAGAATATGGAAGAAATGCAGGCCACCCAGGAAGAGATGGCACGGACACAAAAGGAGCTATCGGCAAAAGAAGCAAACCTCAATGCTTTGATCAATAATACCACCGACTCGATCATCACCATTGACAGAAATTACAGGATTGTGGTCATGAATGAAGTTCAAAAAGAAAGATATCGTGGCACTCAATATGAGGGGCTTCAGGAAGGTGCCAATGCTCTCGATATGCTGGGAAGTGTCCGTGAAGAGTGGAAAGCTTACTACGACAGAGCCATGGCCGGTGAAAGACTTGATTTTACAATTAAAAGCTCCGTGAAGGGTGAGGATGCCTGGAGGGAATATTTCATTAATCCTATTAAAGAAAAATCAGGTAGCATCATTGGAGCATCTATCTTCTCGAGGGATGTTACCGATAAGAAGAGAATGGAAGTTGAGCTGAAGAAAAAAGGCTTTGTACTTGATGCCATGATCAATAGTACCTCCAATACTTATTTTGCCCTGGATACCGACTATAAAGTTATTCTTGCCAACAATGTATTACGTGATCGCTTTAAGCAGCAGGGAGTAACTCTTCTGCCTGGTGACAACATACTGGACATAATGCAGGGCGATGCCAGAAAAATATGGAAAGAGCGATATGACAGGGCTTTGAAAGGTGAAGCCTTTACTATTGAAGAAACAAGAGAACTTAAAGACAAAACATTGTTTTTGAGCGCTCACTGCGACCCTATAAGAAATGAAGACGGTGAAATTATAGGGGTTTCAGTGGTATCGAGGGACATTACAGACCAGAAAGCTGCAATCGATAAGGTAGCAGAACTTACAGCGGAAATAGCTAAGCTGAAAGAAAAGTAATAGCAAATCAGTTATCATCTAACAGGCGCCGGATTTCCTCCCGGGCTATGATTGATTGAAAAGCTTGTTCTTGCTGAATCGCCCTGGTGGGAATACCAGGGCGATATTCTTTTACAGCCTTTAAGTGTTTTACTACTCCTTCCACATTCCCGGTTTGGGCATATAGCTTGGCCATACTCCAATGCCCCCATGTGCTTTGGGGTTCTACATAAAGCCATATCTCGTTTAAAATAATGGCCAGCTCATAATCTTGTCGACTTGCATAGGAAAAGCTGGTTTCAGCACACCTGGCCCATATCATGTTAAGTACACGCAGTGCCATGTTGCTTTTGTGCAAATCATCTTTCCGGGCCACATGCTTGAACCGGTCTATTTCATTTTTCCACCAATCCATGTCTTTCAAGGTAGAGTCATTAGTCGCTTTGAAACGGGTAAAAACAAGTTCGGTAAAAGCCTCTCCCATTTTAAACCGGTATTCCATCTCCTGGCTATTTATTTTTTCAATATTGCGCAGTTGCTTTTTATAGTCCTTACTTTCGGCAATGGATGTAATACGCTGGGTAACTTCATTTAAATCGAAATTCCCTTTGAAATTTTTTTCCAGACTTTCATAGATCCTGAGTGCCTCCACCAGGTCTTGCACATGATAGATGCTGTCTGCTCTGTCTTTGGTCAGGTGAAACAACCGTTCGGCAGAAAAAAATGAGCTTACGTTCATCTTCTTGTTATAAGCCTGAAAATCAAGCCAGTAAAGTGATTCTTTTAAAATTGATGCCGGTGGCCATTGGTGCCCTGCCGGAAAGGTAATAAGGTTATTGGTTATTCCTTTTTGATTGAGATCTTCCGTTACCTGCAAATGCTCCTGATAATTCATATCCTGATTTCCAACCAAGGCACAGTAAACGAACTTGCTATCTGCGCTGGGTTGGTACTGTGGCACATTAGGATATCCGGCTCCACAGGCTATTATCCCGGCTATCTTGCCTGTAATTACTGCGACTGATGTGGCTATTCTGGAGCCTCCTGAAAAACCAGATGTATAGACCCTTTCAGGATCAATTGAAAACCTCTCAAAAACATCCAGAAACATGGCATCGGCGGCATCAAAGGCAATTTCCCATGAGCCATTGCGGGAATTATTTGAACCCACCAGAATATATCCTAATTCCTCTGCGCCTTCCTTAAATTTACTTACAGGAAGATTGCCTCTTGCGGCGGGTTCAAAAATGATAATAACCGGCCACTTACGTTTAGGGTCATAATTGGATGGAAGGTAAAGTGCATAAGTCTGGGTACTGTCATGAGCACACATAACCGTGTCCGTAACCTGCCCCTTTGGATGGCTTTGAGCGTAGGTATTTGCTGACTCCACTTGCAGAATGATAAGAGTAAAAGCAAAAAGTAAAATAAGTGGATTTAAAACAGTACGTTTCATGGGGATGAAAAAGGGATTGCCTGTCTACGACAATCCCTTTATTTTAAGTCAAATTACTCATCCCACCAAACAGGTGTCTGCAAGTTGGGGGTTTTAATAGGAAGATTTGGCAGGTTCAACAACCTCTCTTCCTGAGGATATGGTAACCTTCTGGGTATTTCACCATTGGTATTAAATGCATTGGTACCGCCTTCAACAAAATCGAGTGCAGGATATCCGGTTCTTCTGTAGTCGTTCCAAACTACTATACTCTGAGAATAAGTAGCGATATACTTCTCGTCAATAAGAACCTCAAGCTTATCAGCAGCGGCAGTCCACCGCGCATCAAGGTCTGCCTGGTATGCCGCAGGTGTGCCTGACCCTGTAATTTTGTTGAATGAGGCATTAACAGCTTCATCCAAGGCAGCTTTGGCAGCAGCCTCATCCGGCGCAGCCTTCATCAAATGCGATTCTGCCTCAATGAATTTTACTTCAACATAGCTCATTAGCACTACAGGCGCGGCACTTACCGTATAGTACCCGTTAGCACCTTCGCCAAGCTCAAAAATATCGTTGATAAACAAAGCTTCGCGGGTATCATCCGCAGAGAATGCATTGATAAAGTACTCTCCCATTTTTATGTTACCTGCACGGCTTTGGCTGAACTGATACTGAGGGTTGGTTTCATTGGCCCCGGAGCCAAAGTACATTTCAAAATCTTCACTGTTAGAAGAAATTGCATTGGGCAGCATGGCCAGAGCATCATCATAAGCTCCTGCATCCCTCTTAGCCATCTGGAAAGTATATCTCATTTTTAGCGTATGAGCTGCTGTAATCCACAGATCAAGGTCACCTCCAAATATCAGGTCATCTCCACCCGGACTTCCTCCTGGGCTCTCTGCAGCACTAAGCTTTGCAATGGCATCATCCAATAAGCCCGGAATGATAGTAGTGTAAAGTTCCTCCTGTGTATCATAAGTAGGCGCAAAATTTCCTTCATCGCCGCCAAAGGCATCAGTGTATGGTACGTCTCCGAATGCATCCGTAAGTGTACCTACCCCGGCAGCCATCAGAACTTTTGCCACACCTTCATAATGAGGTGCATTTTCCTCCTGCGCCTTCTCAATGATTACGTTTATGGTATTCAAAGAATTATGGTACATTCTCTGCCAGACACCGTCCATATCGGCATCCCTGATCAGGTACTTATAGTTATCCTGCTGTTGGGCATTTATCCCCTCAAACTGCTGTGTGAGCAGACCACTTATCCTAACCATTTCTCCACCTATAGCCCACGACAGTGCCGCCTCACCTGATGGCAGCAATGCCGACATGGCCACATCAGTAGGTACTGCCGGGTCTACGTTGGTATCTCCAAATTCGCAGGAGGTCACCACGGTAACGGCAAAACATATGATGAATAATCGTTTATATATCTTTTTCATAATTATCATGCTTTAAAAAGTGAGATTTACATTCACGCCATAGCTCTTGGTATTGGGGTTATTGAAATAATCATAACCAATTACGTTGCTGGAATCTCCCGTCAGGTTGGTTTCAGGGTCAATACCTGTATAATCCGTGATCAGGAAAAGGTTCCTGGCAGTAAAACCAATGCTTACGGCACTGAAAGGCAATTTGCTCAACGTACTTGAAGGCAGATTGTAGCTCAGTGAAATATCCCTCATTCTAATCCAGGAACCATCCTCTATAGTAAGCTCCGTCAGGTTTACGAATCCATAGTTTTGATAGTAGTTAGTACCACCATCAGTACCTCCTTTAACCACTTCAATATTATTTGGGGTTGAAGTAGGAGTAATAGAACCATCAGAACCAACCTCACCAAGCACACCTGGGAAAATAACTCTCTCGTTCCTGTCAAGGGTTTCCTCTCCTACACCGAAGTTGTTCAACACACCTTTAGTTCCGTTGTATACGTCACCGCCTTCTCTGATATCCAGTAAAAAGCTAAGTGTAAGTCCTTTGTAGGTGAAAGTATTCCTAAAACCTATCAGGAAATCCGGATTCGGGTCACCAACAATGCCCTGCGTAGGATCTTCAAATGGCATTCCATCATCAGGATTGATTACCATCTGGCCATTTTCGTCGCGCAAAAAGCGGCTACCGAAGAATATTCCAAAAGGCTCACCTTCTGCAATACGCTGGGTTCCAAACGGATCTATGGTAATAAATGGAATTCCCTCCGCAAGTTTTTCAACCTTGTTTCTGATGCGCGTAAAGTTTATCCCTACATCATAGGTGAAGGCATCATTATCTATAATGCTGGCAGTAAGTGCTGCCTCGATACCTTTATTGGTCAATTCAGCAGAGTTAACTGCCCTTTGCTGCCAGCCACTCGCACTTGGGATAGTGATGTTCAATATAGCATCCGTAGTGGTAGCGTTAAAATAGGTGAGGTCTAAACCAATTTTTCCATCCAGGAATTGTAGATCTGTTCCAAACTCTATGGTGGTTGTGGTTTCCGCCTTTAATTCACTGTTGCCCAATAGGGAATTCGGATTAAAGGCATTTAAGCCCAATGCCGGGAAAATCACACCCTGAGGGGTAGTCCAGCCGTCTCGCACTCTTGATTGAACAAAGCCATTGTTGGTAACGGCAAACGGTGCATCATTACCCACTTGCCCCCATGAAGCCCTTAGCTTACCATAGGAAAAGAAGGTGCTGTTAATGCCGAACGTTTGTGTGAAGTCCCAACCGAAACTTGCTGCCGGGTAGAAGAAAGAGTTGTTCTCTTCCGGAAGCGTAGAAGACCAGTCGTTTCTACCACTCAGGTTTAAGAAAAACTGGTTGTTATAATTCAAGGTAACTGTTCCAAACAAACCATAAAGCTCCCTTCTGGTTACCCCTTCAGACACATTCACTGAAGTGGCACTGGCTATGTTAAAAAATCCAGGAGAGGCAAGCCCTTGCCCATCGATACGATTGATATGGATGTCTTTGTTATAATAGTTGTGACCAACAGTAGCGTTGAAATCAAATTTTTCAGAAAACTGCTTCTTAAATGTTACCAGGAAGTCTGAGTTGATGTCTTTACTACGAATAGTCATATTGATGACCTGGCCTACAGGCACACTCGATGAGTTGACATCATTTCTGAATATCCTGTCATCACCATAGGTATCAATTCCTAACCTGTACGTCACATTCAGCCATGGCGCAGCATCATAAGATAACTGAGTATAACCAATGACCCTGTTTACCTCGTCTGTAGTAAAGTTTTTATTTACAGTAAAGTATGGGTTGTCATAAATGCTTCCTCCACGATAAGCCCTTTGCGAGCCATCTTCAAACAGATAACCTGCACTGTTGTCAAAAGAAGGCGATGTTCTCAACAGTCCCAACATCACACCTGAAGTATTCGATCCATTTTGTACACGCTGTCCTCCTGACTGAATGTAGTTGGCGGACAAAGTTGCCGTAAAGTTTTTGAAAAGCTCGGCACTGGTAGTAGCCCTGAAGCTGGTTCTGGCAAACTCACTGTTGGGCATAATACCTGTCTGGTCGAGCCTGCCTACAGAGAAGAAATAGCTGGTTTTTTCAGTACCACCAGAAACGCTTAAATCATGGGTCATATTTGAACCATTCTCAAAGAAATCCTCAGCATTATTATAAGATTGAGCAACCCTGCTAGTAGCCCTTGGATCACCGGCAGGTACGATAAGGCCGTTTGGATCCCAAACAGAAGGCTCATTGGCATATCTAAGACTGGAAATCAGCGGTCCCCAGCTCTGGCTTTGAGTAGAGCCTGTCATGGCCGCCTGGAAAGTAGGCACACCTCCCTGCACGGAGCCCTGAGCATATTCGGTTTGCAGGTCAGGCAGCTTGTTAACTTTGTCGATAGTGTAGCCAAATGAATATTTCACTTTGGCGGCAGAGTTTCTCGAACCCTTTTTTGTGGTGATCACCACAGCACCATTAGCGGCACGAATACCGTATAAAACAGTGGCTGCGGGTCCTTTCAGTACGGTTAATGAGGCCACGTCTTCAGGGTTGATATCGATGGCACGGTTAGAGTTGGTCACACCACCTGAACCCAGATTAGACACATCATCTTCAGGGGAATCAAAGGTGTTAAATGTTGAGTTATCAATTGGAATCCCATCAACCACGAAAAGCGGGCCATTGCTGCCCTGTACCGACTTGTTACCCCTGATACGGATTTGAGCTGCCGAACCGGGAGCTCCCCCGGAACTGGTAACCTGTACACCCGCTACTTTTCCGCTAAGGGCTGCCACAAAGTTATTTTCGCCAGACTTTCTGACATCCTCAGCATCAACATTCTGAATGGAATACCCAAGCTCTCTTTTGTTGGCTTCAATACCTGCTGCAGTAACTACAACTTCGCTTAATTGGGTAATATCCGTAGTCAGGGCAACGTCAATCACTGACCGGCCGGATACCTGAACTTCTTCAGTTAAAAATCCAATAAACGAAAACAGCAGTTCAGCATCATCTGGAACGGTAATCTTATAATTACCGTCAAAATCTGTAATGGTTCCGGTGGTAGTACCTTTGACCAGAACGTTTACTCCCGGCAGAGAGCTGCCGTCCTCCTCTGAGGTCACTTTGCCCGATACTACTCGCTCCTGAGCCCAGGCCACAGGTATGGATAGTACCACAGCAAAACACAATAGTAAAATCTTCTTCATACAATATTGGTTTAGTTAGGAAATAAGAAAAAACCGAAGGCCTGAATAGACCAGGCACTTCGTATGATGAAGGTAAGAAGGGATA
>NZ_SMLW01000459.1 GCF_009711405.1 Fulvivirga kasyanovii
ATTTTCAAGGTGACCCTAAATAAAGGATCCAATCAAAAGATGCGAGTATAGCTTGATCGTTAGGACTTGAACAGCACCTGCTGCAACCAGGCAAATAACTCCATGAGCCAGGCTACACCCACGTGGATGATCACGCCCCCCAAAATGCTACGGCTCTCATAGGCGATCACACCGAGTATATAACCACCGAAAATGGAGCTGATGGCTTCTCCTTCCGGTTTACCGAAATGTAAGAAGCAATACGTTACTACCATCGGGATAACCACATTTCTACCCATTAGAGATGCCAGGCCCAGGATCATAAAGCCCCGGAATACCAGCTCAATGGTCAGGAAATTCCATCCGTATGCCAGCTCATAGATTATGGCCGGTACCCATTCAGGTACACCCAGGTAATAGGGGGCGGGGTTGGCTTTATAAATAGGGTAAAAATTGCTGAAATTGTCAATGAAAGAGGCTGCTATAAGCAAAGGCACCATGATCAGCAGCAGGAATACATAAGGTTTGTAATCAAAGCCCTTTAATGTCAGTCCGTAAAAGCTCTCCAGTTTCTGATCCAGTGCTTTATAAATTATCCATAGCGGGATGATCGTGGTAAATATATTGATCAGGTTTTTACCCACTTTTTTTGCCCAGTAGTGCAGTTGATAGCTTAGCTCCTGATTGACGAGTATCTCATGATAATGAAAAGCAGCATCCAAGGCCAATATAGCCAACACAGATGCACTTTTGATCCAGAAAACCCTGTTGCTGAGCAGTGACCGGTCCTTTTTAAAGCTTACCATGATCAGTACTGCAGAGTAATAGGCAAAGCCATAGAAAAGGAAATAATAGAGTATTCTTATGCTGCTGCCGTGGTAACTGTCTATGACCGAGTCTTCAAAGTCGAAGTAATAATTGAAAATGAGCGAAAAAGTGAGAAATAAGGCAATTGCGCTGTAATAGCCCGGGCTAAAATCTTCCCTGAGATGGCCTTTCAGATAATGAAGTATCTTTTTCAAGGTTGTTAATTAAAAAGTAAGGAGCGCTTCATACACTTTATTGACCGGCAGACCGACCACGGTAAAAAATGACCCTTCTATCTTTTCAATACCTACCATGCCGATCCACTCCTGAATACCATACGCTCCCGCTTTGTCATAAGGGCGGTAATTGGTGATGTAGTAGTCAATTTCTTCTTCGGATAACTTCTTAAAATATACTTGCGTAGTATCGTCAAAAACAATTTGTTTGTCACGGCTTTTGATACATACCCCTGTAATCACCTCATGCTCTTTGCTGGATAGTGACTCAAGCATGCGTCTGGCATCTTCATAATTTTCAGGCTTGCCCAGAATCTGATCATTCAGCTTTACAATGGTGTCCGCTGTAATGACCACTTCATCTTTCAGGTCATTGCCATAGGCATCACCTTTCTTGGCAGCAAGGTATTTGGCAACTTCTTCCGGAGGAGTGTCCTCAGGATACGATTCATCTACCTCTTTGGTCTTTACCTTAAACTCAAAGCCTGCATTGCGGAGGAGTTCCTGGCGCCGCGGGGAGTTAGAAGCAAGAATGAGGGGGCGATTGAAATTCATCATCTTTTATAGAGCTAAATAAGAAACCGCAGATTACTTTCGGGTAAAAATATGTCGATTTTTGAGGCATCAGGTAACCACTGTAGCACACCTGTTTTACGTCGTTCATGGTAATGTCATTGGTAATGATGGCCATTTGCGCCTCATCGCGGATGACTTTTGCAAGACAATCGCTGAAGCTACGGTCAAATTCTATATTTTCCGATGTGCGCTGGTCTTTGCCGGGTATTCCCAATATCTTCTCAATAATGAAGTAGTGCATTACTGTAAGGTCCAGCCTTTTTACTTCATCAGGGAAATTCCATTTTAGGGCAGATATTTTCTCAGGTTTTAGCCTCACCTTATAGGCGCTGTCTTTGAAAAGCAATCCGAACGCCCACTGCTTGCCCAGTATTATCTCATTGATATTATAGGCATCTTCAACCGGTTTGATGATAAAGTCTTCACTGAACTTCTCCATGAGTTTCTTTTCATCGAAATTGCTGATGTTTTTGATCACCCGGTGTGTTGGGAGTATCCTCAGGTCATCAGCTTCGGTATTGGTAAGGAACATTAGATGGTAATTGTAGCCTTCATCGCCTTTGTGCCCTTCCTGCTCCATCATTTTTTTGCGGTACATCAATGAGCCTTCATAGCGGTGATGCCCGTCAGCCAGGATGATCTTCTTATCGTCGATCACATCGAGGAATTTTTTGATGACCTCAGCATCATGGATCACGCTGAGTACATCCCTCACGCCCTGATAATCTTCTGTTTCAAACAATGGATGCTTCATGCTGTCATCCATATATTTCTCCAATTCAAAATCTTTATCAGTATACAGACCGTGCGTGGGGCTCACATTGAGCTGTGTTTTTTCAAGCAGGTCTATCCGGTCATTAACTGCCTTGGGAATGGTGTTTTCATGCCTGAGAATAACCTCATCGTCCCAGTCATAAGCACGGATATTACATATAAAACCTTTTCTGCAATACTCTTTGTGGCTACCAGGTAAGGTAAAATATTGGTAGTAGACATAGATACCATATATAGGATCTTGTTCTATTACCCCTTCACTTTTCCACTTTTCCAGCAGTAAAGCAGCATTGTCCGCTGCATTTTCACCTCTTGGAACTGAAAGATGGATGCTGTTATATGGATTTTGATACAGCTTTTCCCTTTGCCGGGTAGATACCACATCAAAGAGGGGAGAGGTGAGTTCGTCGATCCTGGAGGTTAACTCGCTGTTATAACGCCACGCTCTTAAAGGTTTTATTTCTGCCATGGGTAGATTGGTGCTAATTTCTGGCTCTCTGTTTCCATTTACTTCGAGGGCTGGAATTAGCTGCATTTTGAGTTTTGTGTTGTTTAGTATCTTCGAGGAGTACGGCAGCGAGGGCCGCAGCTATCATTTGCTCATCATTTTGCTCCTTGGTTTCCAGTTTTTCAGGAGAGAAGTGCCTTTCTACAAAGGTGGTGTCAAAATTACCAGAGGTAAAAGCCTCATGGTTCAGCACAAACCTTCCGAATTCGAGGGTGGTTTCGATGCCACTGATCTCGTATTCTTCAATGGCCCTCAGCATCCTTTGGATGGCGGCCTGCCTGTCTTCGGCATACACCGTAAGCTTGGCAATCATCGGATCATAGTAGATAGGTATATCCATACCCTGCTCAAAACCATCATCAACACGAACTCCCGGTCCCTCAGGCCTTTTATATATATTCAATCTTCCAATATCAGGCAGGAAGTTGTTTTTCGGGTCTTCCGCATACACCCTTAATTCCAGAGCATGGCCGCTGAATGACAGGTCTTCCTGCTTAAACTCCAGCTTTTTGCCTTCCGCTATTTTTACTTGTTCCTTAACCAGGTCTATTCCGGTAATTTCTTCAGTTACGGGATGCTCCACCTGTAGTCGGGTGTTCATTTCCAGAAAATAAAAATTGAGCTTATCATCCACAATAAACTCAACCGTGCCAGCTCCATAGTAATTACAAGCTTTGGCCACACCAACAGCCGCTTTTCCCATGGCTTCCCTTACTTCGGGTGTAAGTACAGATGAAGGGGCTTCCTCTATAACCTTCTGGTGCCTTCTTTGAATAGAGCACTCCCTTTCAAAAAGGTGGACGATGTTGCCATGCTGGTCTCCAAGGATTTGGAATTCAATATGGCGTGGAGACGTTACAAACTTTTCTATAAATACAGAGCCATCTCCAAAGGCGGACTTAGCCTCGCTGATAGCTCTTTTCATCTGCTCTTCAAATTCCGACTCTTTGGTCACTATCCTCATACCTTTACCACCACCACCGGCACTGGCTTTGATCAGGATCGGGTAACCTATTTCAGAGGCAATACTTTTGGCTTCATCGATATCATCAATGGCCTTTTCGGTACCGGGCACAAGAGGTACATCATACTTTGCTACGGCAGCCTTTGCTGCCAGCTTGCTTCCCATGGTTTCTATGGCTTCCGGGGAAGGGCCGATGAAGATAATGTCATTTTCAGACACCAGTTTGGCGAATTCTGCGTTTTCTGACAGAAAACCATAACCGGGGTGTATGGCATCTACATGGAGGTCTTTGCACGCTTTTATGATCTTGTCGCTGCGCAGATATGATTCGGCAGAAGCGGCAGGTCCCAGGCAAACGGCTTCATCTGCATGCCTGACATGCAGGGCGTTACGGTCAGCTTCGCTATACACGGCAACCGTTTTTATGCCCATTTCCCGTGCAGATCTAATGATTCGTAATGCTATTTCGCCCCTGTTGGCGATGAGTATTTTCTGGATTTTCTTCATGTCAAATGGCCTCAAAAATGAATCACAATGCTAATTAAATATTTGTTATTTACGAAATTGAGGCCGCATTAAAAATAAACGCGCCTTTTTGACAAGACCATTATTAATGTTAGATTTGTGTGCTTTTTATAAGTATAAGGACGTTTTATAATAAAACTTATTTGTAGTGGATCTATTTGATAAATTAAAAGTAGAAGAGGGCGCTTTAGGTCAACATTCGCATCTTCCGAAAGATTATTTCATGTTCCCTAAACTGGAAGGAGATATAGCTCCAAGAATGAAGTTTAACGGGAAAGAAGTATTGACGTGGAGTTTGAACAACTATTTGGGGTTGGCAAACCACCCGGAAGTAAGAAGAGTTGATGCTGAAGCTGCTGAAAGATGGGGACTTGCATATCCTATGGGCGCCAGAATGATGTCAGGAAACTCCGTTCATCATATCGAGCTTGAGGAAAAGCTGGCAGAGTTTATAGATAAAGAAGCGGTGATGCTTCTTAACTATGGTTATCAGGGTGTATTATCAATCATTGATGCCGTAGTAGACAGAAAAGATGTTATCGTATATGATGCGGAATCTCACGCCTGTATTATAGATGGTGTAAGACTGCACATGGGTAAACGCTTCGTATTCCCTCACAATAACATTGAAAACCTTGAAAAACAACTTCAAAGAGCCAAGAAGATCACTGACGAAACAGGCGGTGGTATCCTTGTCATTACAGAAGGTGTTTTTGGTATGTCAGGTAACATGGGTAACCTGAAAGACATTATTGCCCTTAAAGACAAATACCAGTTCAGACTTTTTGTTGATGATGCTCACGGTTTCGGTACCATGGGTAAGACAGGAGCAGGAACAGGTGAGGAGCAAGGTGTTCAGGATGGTATCGACCTTTACTTCTCTACATTTGCCAAGTCTATGGCCAGCATCGGTGCATTTGTAGGTGGTAACCAATCCATTATTCAGTACCTGAGATACACGATGAGATCTCAGATCTTCGCTAAGACACTCCCTATGCCGCTTGTAATAGGAGCCTTGAAAAGATTGGAACTTTTGAGAACGCAGCCTGAATTGAAGGATAACCTTTGGAAGGTTGTAAATGCTTTGCAGTCTGGTCTTAAGAAACACGGTTTCGATATAGGAACCACCAAATCCCCTGTAACACCTGTATTATTTAAAGGTGGACTGGGAGAAGGTGCCAACATGGCTATGGACCTGAGAGAGAATTACAACATATTCTGCTCTATGGTAATTTATCCTGTTGTACCTAAGGATGTGATCATGCTGAGATTGATCCCTACTGCTGTTCATTCTATGGAAGATGTAGAGGAAACAATTAACGCTTTTGCCGCTGTTAAGGATAAACTTGACAATGGTGTTTACAGAAGAGAGGAAATTATTGCGATAACTAAGTAAAAAAGTTAAAAAAAAGACCGTTTTTGGTTGAATTATAAACATTTTGCTTATATTGCCTCCTCAAAATTAATAGTAGAAAATTTTCAATAACCTTAAAATTTTATCACGTATGAACAAATTTGCTCAACTTAGAGATTTAGTAATGTCATTGGAGTCTGACTTCGAGAAATTCTACGATAAGAATAATAACGCTGCTGGAACTAGAGTTAGAAAAGGCATGCAAGATCTGAAAAACCTTGCTCAGGAGATCAGAGTTGAAGTTCAAGATATGAAGAACAAAGGATAATCTAATTCTTTTAAGCAAATAAATAAAAAAGGGACAACACAAGTTGTCCCTTTTTTAATTTAACACATTTCACCCTTAAAGAACTCGCTACTCTATCCACATATCTTTCTGACAAGGGTATTATTCGTAGGAAGATAATTAACAGAACTAAATCTCGGCTTTACTAAACTTTCAAAGTTTGGTAAAGCTGAACTGTTCATCAGTACAGACCGTAGGTAACACACCAAAGACTGAAGAAACCTCACCCTTTCAGGACTGGGTTTGAATCAATTGAAACCAATGCGACAAACCAATCAGAAATAAAGCTTGTAACATTAAGCTTGCTCCTGAAAATCAATAGACCACGTCTATTGCTGTTTTGTCCGGGTTTACCAATTACTTCTACTTATGGCTATTATATGGCGGATAGGCCGGCTTTCATCTGGTGCATTGCCTTGCTGATCTGTGCCTGTAAATCTTCAGAGGCTGAGACAAGCGGTAATCTTACAAAGTTATCGCATACGCCAAACTCCTTCAGTACTTGTTTGATTCCTACAGGGTTGCTTTCGGAGTACATGAGTGGGTTGATCTCGAGCAATTGGAAAGCAGCGGCAGCGGCTTTTTTGTAGTCATTAGCAAAAGCAGCGTCCTTCATTTCTTTAAATATATCGGCAAATCCATTGGCCAGCACTGAAATAACACCAACTGAACCTATAGCGTATAACGGCACAGTAAGCATATCATCGCCACTGATCAGCATGAAATCCTCAGGTTTGTCCCTGCTGATTAACATGGCCTGCTCCAGGTTGCCGGAGGCTTCTTTTACTCCAATAATGTTCTTATGCTTTGCAAGCCTCAAAGAAGTAGAGGCAGAGATGTTGGAACCTGTTCTTCCCGGAACATTGTAAAGGATCACCGGTACCGGAGAGGCATCTGCAATAGCGATATAATGCTGATAGATGCCTTCCTGAGAGGGCTTATTGTAGTAGGGGCTTACGGATAAAATGGCTTCTACACCGTCAAGATCTGTAGACTTAATGGTTTTGATGACCTCTTCGGTATTGTTACCTCCTATGCCATAAACGATAGGTAGCTGATGCGGATTGTTTTGTTTGGTGTATTTGAGTATTTCGGCCTTGTCTTTGGCTGATATAGTGGCTGATTCGCCGGTTGTGCCTTGAACAACATAATAATCAACACCTTTTTCTGCTGTAAACTTCAGAAGGTTCGTCAGTCCGTCAAAGTCAATATTTCCTTTGCTGTCAAAAGGTGTCACCAGTGCTACGCCAGTGCCGTGTAATTTATGCATCAACTTAATATTTTAGTATATTTATACATTTCCTCAGCCAGATGTTGAATGCTACTGCCATTTTGGGTTTGTATCATCAACTCACAGAGCTGATTGTTCACTTCATTAAATTTCCCGATCCTGCACTTCGCCTTGCTCATAGCCAAAATGTTTGTGATCAGTGGATTGCTTTTTTGATCCAGGTAAAAAAGATAATCAAAAGGCTTCTCTACAAAACTATGGACCTGATCTGCCGTGAAATTTCCCCACATGGTCACGTCCTTGTCAGTGAAAAAATCAAACAGGAATTCAAAGTTTTCCTTGCCTTTCGGCAGAAAAGCGAGTGCCTGAACTTTCTTTCCGTCCTTTTCAAGGCGTCTAACCAACTGCTTAATCGTTTCGTGCTTGGCCAGGTCATCTATAGTGAAAACAATACCAATGCTTTTTGCCTGCTCATAGCTTACACTATTGCGGGCTACTTTACTCTTTTTAACCAGAGCTTTGGTTTTATATGAAAGTATCTTTTTGCTAAGCATTGTATTTTATTTGAGCATAGCTTCAAAATCGGGTTCAGAGATAATCTTTACCCCCAATTTCTCTGCTTTATCCTTTTTGGCTGGTCCCATTTTGTCTCCGGCCAACAGAAAATCCAGTTTTCCTGATATGGCCGAGATTACTTTGCCTCCGTTGTCCTGGATGACCTTTTTAAGCTCATCACGGCTATACCTTTCAAACACGCCCGAAATTACGAAAGTTTTGCCATCTAAAATATTAGATACCTGGGTATTATCAGCTTCTTCCAGTTCCATGCTAACCCCCGCAGCTTTCAGGCGTTCTATTTCCCTTACGTTTTCACGGTCTTTGAAAAAGTCAATCACACTGTTGGCAATTCTTTCACCTATTTCGGGGACATTGATGAGGTCATCGTAGCTGGCTACAATAATGTTGTCAATATTTTTAAAGTGGGCGGCTAGTTTTTCTGCCACAGTTTTGCCCACGAACCGGATGCCCAAAGCAAAAAGTACACTGTCGAAATTAGTTTCTTTAGAACCCTCAATGCCTTTTAGTAAGTTATTGGTGCTCAGTTCTTTGAATCCCTCTAGCTGATATACCTGTTCAAAGGTAAGGTCATAGAGATCAGCAGGGCTTTTTACAAAACCTTTTTCGAAAAGCATGTGAATCGTGCGTTCACCCAGAGAGTCTATGTCCATAGCTTTTCTTTGGATGAAGTGTTGTATGCGGCCTTTGATCTGCGGAGGGCACCCTTTGGTGTTGGGGCAGTAATGTACTGCTTCTCCTTCTACGCGCTCCAGTGCGGAGCCGCATGCAGGGCAATGGCTGATATACTCTACAGGCTCCAACCCTGGTGTCCGGGCTGTAAGATCTACGCCGGTAATTTTTGGTATAATTTCTCCGCCTTTCTCAACAAAAACCATATCACCGACCCGCAGGTCCAGGCGTTGGATCTCATTGGCGTTATGAAGTGATGCCCTTTTTACGGTTGTGCCTGCCAGGAGTACTGGTTGTAGTTCCGCTACCGGGGTAATAGCTCCGGTACGGCCTACCTGATAAGTGATATCTTTTAATCTGGTTGCAGCATTTTCTGACTTGTACTTATAAGCAATAGCCCAGCGAGGACTCTTCGCAGTAAATCCAAGTCTTTCCTGCTGCGGAAAGCTGTTAACTTTGATTACAATGCCATCAGTGATCAATGGCAGTTTATTTCTTTCTTCTTCCCAATCTTTTATATACTTCAGTACTTCATCGATGTTAGCGCACTTCCTGAAGGTAGGGGAGACATTGAAGCCGAGGTCAATTAATTTTTGAATGGCTCCGGCATGGGTGTCAACACCCAGGTTTTCGCCACTCATGGAGTAGAGGTAGCAGTCTAATTTTCTTTTGGCAACGGCAGCGGAATCCTGCATCTTCAAAGTTCCGGAAGTCGTATTCCGGGCATTGGCATAAGGTTCTTCTCCTACGTCCTCACGCTCCTTGTTTAATTGTATGAAAACCTTGTTGGGCATAAAAGCCTCCCCACGGGCTTCAAACTCCTGAGGGTAATCACCCTTTAACCGGAGAGGAATAGAACGAATGGTCCTCACATTATTGGTGATATCATCGCCTCTTACGCCATCTCCGCGGGTAACGCCTCTTACAAGCATGCCATCTTCATAGGTAAGGCTAAGCGCAACACCATCAAATTTAAGCTCACAGAAGTACTCATACGACTCACCGTTCAGCCCTTTGGCCACACGCCTGTCAAAATCCTCCAACTCTTCTTTTGAATAAGTGTTGCTGAGGGAGAGCATGGGGGTTTTGTGGTAAACCGTATCAAAATTTTTGGTTATCGTGCCACCTACACGCTGGCTGGGTGAATCGGGGTATTTAAATTCAGGAAATTTGTTTTCCAACTCGATCAGCTTTTCCAGGAGCATATCGAACTCGTAATCCGATATTTCTGAGGTGTCGTTCAGGTAATACTGTTCGTTGTAATGGTTTATTTTTTTTGAGAGATCAGCTATCTCCTGTTGTGCTTCTTCCTTAGTCATGTCGTACTTGTAAATGCCGTAAATCTAACCAAAGTCTGTAAAAAAAGGAAAGATGAATTTCACACGAAATTCATCTTTCCTAATTATCCTGTTATGCAGGTTATTATTACTTTGTGGGGTCTTCAAATGCTTTCATGGCACTTTTCAGATCCATGCTGTTGTTAGACCTGTCTATGTCAGCCATTCGGTCTGTAGGGTCTATTTCAATATTCTTTATTTTGGACGCGGCATTGTTGATCTTTAAAGTGTAAGTAGGGTAGGTCCAGGGCCATGCTTCCTTGTTCATGCGCTGAATTTGAGTATTTTCTACTTCTTTTGCACCTCGCATTATTCTCAAAGGAATATAATAGATCTCTTTTGAGCCATCTTCATACTCTACATACAGGTCTATGGGCATCATCATTTCCCCAATGCGTTCAAGAGTAACGTAAGTCGCATCGCCATCGCCAACCACTGTTCTGATACCATAATCGATTTGGTCGGTGGTGTAAACGAACTTCTCCAGGTACCAGTCTAATTGTATTCCAGAAGTTTTTTCCATCACCCTGATAAAATCTATTGATGTAGGGTGTTTGAACTTCCAGGTGTTGAAGTAGTTTTTCATTCCTTTCATGAAAGTTTCCTGGCCAATAATGTAGCTCAACTGGTGCAGGAAAACAGCTCCTTTGGAGTAGGAGTTGATGCCGTATGACCTGTTGCTATGGTATTGGTCTGCATGTGTGGTCAAAGGCTCTTCCTGACCGCTGTTGGCCATGAAGAAATAGCCTCTGTATGATCCTTCATGGGCATTGCGGTCACTTTCAGGATCGAACAGGTGCTTCATAATAACATCCGAAGCGTAAGAGGTGAACCCTTCATCCATCCATGGGTACAGGCTTTCGTTAGTTGCCAGTACACCCTGGTACCAACTGTGTACCATTTCATGTACAGATACGCCGATCAGGCTGTTTAAATTTCTGTTACCGGTGATCAACGTGGCCATAGGGTACTCCATACCACCGTCTCCACCCTGAATAAACGAATACTGGTCGTAAGGATACTTACCGAAGTTTTTACTCATAAACTGCATGGCTTTAACCATGAATTCAGGTAGTTTTTCCCAGTTTTCTTTGTTTTCTTCAGTTTCCTGATAGATGAAGTGCAGGGTAGGACCGTTTGGCACCTGAGCTGTAGTGTGTTTGTAATCGGGGTCAGCAGCCCATGCAAAATCATGTACATTAGGTGCTTTGAAATGCCATGTCAACGGTTTTTCAGATTGTTTTATTTCAGTTCCAGCTTTTTGGTAGCCGTGGCCAATTTTGTCGGGATTTTGCAGATAACCTGTACCGCCAACTGTGTATGAAGGGTCTATAGTGATCTTCACATCGAAATCGCCCCATACACCATGAAATTCCCTGCCGATATAAGGATTGGTATGCCATCCCAGGTAATCATATTCGCTCAATTTAGGGTACCATTGTGTCATGGAATAGGCTATTCCCTCGGCACTGTTGCGGCCTGATCTTCTGACCTGCAAAGGTACCTGGGCTTCAAACTCCATTTCAAAAGTTGTTTTACTTCCGGGAAGGATAGGCTTGTTTAACCTTACTTCGAGTATCGTACCCTCAACTTTGTAAGTCACTGTTTTGCCATCCTGTTTCAATGATTTGATATGCTGATAGCCAATTTCATCATCCTTCAATTGAGATATACGGCTTCCAACCCTGCTATCCGGGTCTTCGATATTCAGTGAGCGTACATCCATCATGCTTCCTGGCTGAAATGCATTAAAGTAGAGGTGGTAGTATGCCTTGTTCAGCGTGTCAGGCGAATTGTTATAGTAAACCAGTTTCTGCTTGCCATTGAACCGGTGTGTTTTTACATCCATGTCTATTTCCATGGTGTATTCTGCTCTTTGCTGCCAGTACGACTGTGATTTCGGCTGAGCCATCCCCAGAACGGGAATCAGTAATAAGTAGCTTAAAATGAGTCTCTTATAAATGTGCATTAAGATTTACGTTTAAGTTTAATCGAATTTGGG
>NZ_SMLW01000365.1 GCF_009711405.1 Fulvivirga kasyanovii
TATTTCAGGCCGCCTATCGGCAAGAGCAGCTGCTGTAGGGTTTGTGAAGGAGGAATTATCTACATAGTTGGTGCTAACATCATCAAGATAGTCTGTAAAAGTAAGACGGTAGCCGCCTTCTAATGCAATGTTGAAGAATGGACCTACTTTGTATTTCACTCCGGCTCCAAAGGGAACCACAAAAGTAAATCTGCTATATTCAACACCTTCTGTCGCCAATGGCTGGAGGGCATATTTTTTGCCATTTAATTCGGCTTTTGGATTAAAGTATAATCCTCCGACTCCTAAAAATCCATATAGATTAAATTGTGGCCTTTGATAAAACCTCCTGCCATTAGGGAAGGCGTTTAAGATACCAACAATACTTACTTCATAGTTATTAGAGCTAAAAGATAAATTTCTAACTACTCTTCCCTCTGCTTCTGCATCACTATCGTCACCGTTGAGCTGAAACCAGTTTAATTCAATTCTTGTTGATAGTCGGGGATTAAAAAAGTATTGGGCACCTAGATTAATGTTGGGCTTTGCGTCGATGTAATCTCCAGGATCCTTTAAATCACCGAAGTAGGAAGAAGTGCCTGTTCCTAAAGATACAATAACATCTCTTCCTCCTCTATAACTATAAAAGCTCTGAGAATTTGCTACTCCAACTATCCCTAATAAACCTATGCTGAGTACAGCTACAAATATCTTCATGGTCTAATTATACTCATTAAACTTCAATTTAATAAATAATGTTGAAAAATAGTAACGTCAAATTAAAACTATAGTTTTTAATTACCTGTAAAATCAAAATAGCCCCGCATTTTGCGGAGCTATTTGTTGTGCACTCGGAAGGATTCGAACCCTCAACCCCCAGAGCCGAAATCTGGTATTCTATCCAGTTGAACTACGAGTGCATCAGCTATATTGCTATAGCCTATATTTTAAGACAATACTTCTTTTACTTTAGCAGCGGCATCTTTTAATAAGATGGCCGAAGATACTTTCAATCCTGACTCTTCAATGATCTTAGCACCTTCTTCAGCATTGGTTCCTTGCAGACGAACGATGATTGGAATATCAATGTTTCCAATTTTCTTGTAGGCTTCTACAACACCATTAGCCACACGGTCGCACCTAACGATACCCCCAAAGATATTAATCAAAATGGCTTTTACATTAGGATCTTTCAAGATAATTCTAAATCCTGCTTCTACAGTCTCTGCGTTGGCTCCACCTCCCACATCAAGGAAGTTTGCAGGCTCTCCACCAGAAAGCTTAATGATGTCCATAGTAGCCATTGCAAGACCTGCACCGTTTACCATGCAACCCACGTTACCGTCAAGTTTAACGTAGCTTAAGCCTGATCTTCCTGCTTCTACCTCTGCAGGATCTTCCTCAGTGATGTCTCTGAGTTCAGCAAGATCTTTGTGCCTGAAAAGTGCATTATCGTCAAGGTTTACCTTAGCGTCAACGGCTAGTATTTTATTATCTGATGTTTTTAAAACAGGATTGATTTCGAACATTGAAGAATCGGTGGCTTCATAGGCTTTGTAAAGCGAATAGATGAATTTCACCATTTCTTTAAAAGCATTGCCTTCAAGACCTAGAGCAAAAGCAATTTTTCGTGCCTGGAAGCCTTGTAGGCCTACTGCCGGATCAATCCACTCTTTTACAATTTTCTCAGGTGATTTTTCAGCCACTTCTTCGATGTCCATTCCACCTTCTGTTGAGGCCATGATCACGTTGCAGCTTTTTGCCCTATCAAGCAATATACTCAGGTAGTATTCTTTTGGCTCAGAGTCGCCAGGGTAGTATACATCCTCAGCGATTAGGACTTTATTAACCTTTTTGCCCTCTTCACCAGTCTGGTGTGTTACCAATGTGCCGCCTAGTATACCCTTAGCTTTTTCAGTTACCTGATCCAAAGATTTAGCCAAAACAACTCCATTTGAACCAGTCTCCTTCACTTTTCCTTTTCCACGTCCACCGGCATGAATTTGAGCTTTGATTACATACCAACTCGTACCGGTCTCATTGTGAAGCTCCTTCGCTGCATCCAGTGCTTTGTCAGCATTGTCTGCAACGATACCTCGTTGTACCTGTACGCCGTATTTTTTTAATATGTCTTTTGCTTGATATTCGTGAATGTTCATGCTTACAAATTTTTGCACGAAAGTAGTTCTTTTGGTTTTATATTTCAAACATTGTTGATTTAAAATCACGATGAAGACGCATTCTATATTCAATTTTCATAAGTTTGGATCATACTTAATTCAGGTGGTAATAAAATTATGCTGACAGCGAGCGGAATAACTAAATCATATGGAGACCTTCGTGTCCTTAAAGGGATTGACCTGCATGTAGAAAAAAAGGAGATTATCTCTATTGTAGGCGCATCAGGAGCAGGGAAAAGTACGTTACTGCATATTTTAGGTACACTGGATCAATCGGATAATGGTTCTTTAAGAATTAACCAGTCAGACGTTAGCCGGATGAGCAATAAGGAGAAGTCAGCTTTTCGTAATAAGCACATCGGTTTCATCTTTCAGTTCCACAATCTCCTGCCTGAGTTTACGGCCAAAGAGAATGTGTGCATTCCCGGATACATTGGCAAAAGGGATGCTGCCGAAGTAAGCAGACGTGCTGATGAACTGTTGGAAGTGCTGGGTATTTCTGCTAGGCGCGATCATAAGCCTTCGGAGTTGTCAGGTGGTGAGCAACAGCGGGCTGCAGTGGCCAGGGCTTTGATCAATGCCCCCTCTATTATATTTGCAGATGAACCAAGTGGAAACCTTGATTCAAAAAATGCTAAAGAGCTTCACAGTCTTTTCTTCAAACTCAGAGATGAACTGGGACAAACCTTTGTGATTGTTACGCATAATGAAGAGCTCGCCGATATGGCTGACAGAAAGCTGGAAATTAAGGATGGGGTAATGCTAACCTAGTATTTTAGAATATGGGTTTAAACGAATTCGTGTTGTTATTGTTGAATAAATAAAGGTTTGACAATTAATGATATGAGTACCGAACCAATAAATATAAAATCCGCACAAACTGAATTTGATTTACACCCACTGATTACCGGCCGTTGGAGTCCTAGGGCATTTAGCGCAAAAGAACCCTCCAGGCACCAAATCCTGAAACTGCTGGAAGCTGCGAGATGGGCACCATCCTCTTTTAATGAGCAACCCTGGCGATTTATTGTAGGGGTCAAAAGTAGGGGAGAGGAGTACCAGAAAATACTGGAATGTATAAATGACTTTAACAAAGAATGGGCTGATCAAGCTCCTGTTTTGATGCTGGTATGTGCCAAAAAGGCATTTACACATAATGATAAGCCCAACAGACATTATAAGTATGATTGCGGTGCTGCTATGTCAACATTAAGCTTGCAGGCTATGGCTGATAATCTGTATGTTCACCAGATGGCAGGTATAAATCCGGATAAAGCAATAGAGTTATTCAAGGTGCCGGAAACTTTTGAAGTATTAACGGGAGTGGCCATCGGATATCTTGGTGCCCCGGACCAACTAAGCGAAAAGAACCAAAAAGCAGAAACAGCCAGACGGCAGAGAAAAGAACTTAGCCAGTTAGCCTTTAGCGAATCGTGGGGAAATAGCTTTAGCTAGTGGCTTAGCACTTCGGTTTCCACTTCTTCTATTTCTACATGTCCCGAGGGATTAATAGAAGTTAGTTTCACTCTTTTAAGCTCATTGATAAGTACAGGATCATATTTGGCAGCTATCCTCACATAGTTGTTGGTGAACCCATGCATCATGCCATCTTCAATGTCTTCCTCAAATAAGACTGTATCAATACGCCCCAGATTTTCTTCGTAAAATTTCCTCTTTTTCTTTTCAGAAAGAGTCCTTAGCATTTTAGATCTCTGGTGCCTTACCTTCATGGGTACTGCGTTGCCCATCTCAGGTGCCTCGGTATTGGCACGTTCAGAGTAGGTGAAAACATGCAGGTATGAAATATCAAGCTCATTGAGGAAGCGGTACGTCTCCAGGAAGTCTTCATCAGTCTCTCCGGGGAAGCCTACAATAACATCCACACCAATACAGCAATGCGGCATTACTGACCTTATCTTTTCAACCCGGCTGACATACAACTCACTGAGGTAGCGTCGTTTCATCATTTTAAGGATCTTGTCAGAGCCTGATTGCAGAGGAATGTGAAAATGAGGCACAAATTTGCTTGAGCCTGCTACAAAATCAATAATATCATCGTGAAGGAGGTTAGGCTCAATGGATGAAATCCTGAAACGGTCAATGCCCTCTACCTGGTCAAGTTCCTTTACAAGGTCAATGAACTTATCCTGCCTTTTTCCATCCCTGATGCCAAAATCGCCGGTATTCACCCCGGTTAGCACAATCTCTTTTACGCCTGACTCAGCTATTTCTTTGGCCGACTTGATAATGTTGGGAATAGTATCGCTACGACTGTTGCCTCTGGCTAAAGGAATAGTGCAGAAGGTACAGCTATAGTCACAGCCATCCTGAACCTTTAGAAAAGTACGTGTACGGTCATTGATGGAATAGGCATTATTAAAAATATTGGCTTCTTCTATTTCAGATGCCAGCACCTGTGTTTCTTTAGTCCTGACAAAGCCATCAAGAAGTTCTATAAGCCGGAATTTCTCCGCAGCGCCCAACACAGCATCTACACCTGGTATGTCAGAGATTTCTTTAGGTTTTAGCTGGGCATAGCATCCGATGATGGTAACGTAAGCATCGGGTGAGATTTTTCTCGCCTCTCTGACTACCTTTCTACATTTTTTATCTGCATTTTCTGTGACAGAACATGTATTGATGATAAAAATATCGGGCGTGTCTGTAAACTCCACTTTTTTATAACCCTTTTCTTCAAACATTCTGGAAATGGTGGAAGTCTCGGAGAAGTTAAGTTTACAGCCTAATGTATAAAATGCTACTTTTTTCATCGGGCTGCAAAGTTAAGAATAAAATTGTGTAATGTCCTCAGATGTAATTACTAAAAGCTGGAGAGGGCATTAGGCTTTCTTTACCTGCATGATAATGTAACTTAAATGAGGCTCCCTCAATCCGGGCGGGCGTTTTTAATTGAGGGAGCCTGAGGGAAGGACGGGTTACTAAATTTAATTTGTAGGGCCGTTATCTATTCTTGATTCGATTACGCTTTGGATGCTACCGGGCAAGTTGCTGAACAAGTTATAGTTTCTGATGGATTCGATATTATCGACAGATGTTCTGTAAACACCCCAGTTGGAGTTGACATTCTGATTATTGGGGATATTTACTGCAATTACACGGGTAGAGCTGCTTACCCTGTCAAGGTCATTATACCCTTCGGGTAAAACTAAAATTACTTTCCAGATAGAAGCAGGTACGGTTACTTTGCCGCTTGCCAGGGTAGTTTTGTAACCATATCTGCCGCTTCCACCTGTACCATAGCTTCCCATGATCACATAAAGCTCGTTGCCCTGGTCAACCAGTTTGCGGCAGTAGCTTTCCAGGTTGGCCCATGCCCGTTGATTGTTATTGGGAGCCTGAGGAATGATGTTGGACATATAAAATGTCGCTTTGTTATCTCCTGAGCTACCTGTTCTGTCAGCCGAAGGGCAATTATGCCCCCGGTCAAATCCGCTGTTGGTATAATCTGATGTGGTCACTCTGTACCAGCCACCAGGCAATGAAGTGTCAGTAAGAAAGCTGGAAGATCGTGATGCAGACCCCAGCCAGTCTTCATTCAAGTGCCAGCTTACCCAGTTAGGAGTACCTCTGTCGCGATGATAGGACATGGCGTACTGAGGTTTAGAGATCAGATAGTTCCAATAATAATATGAACTCGTGCTGGCACCACTGGGGTTGCCCATCAGGAGGTTATTGTCCCTTCCATACTTGGCCTCCTGGTCATCGTTTTTTCCGGAAGGACTGGTATCATTGAGTACATTTTCTTCCTGTGGGGCTTTCGGAGCAATTACTTCTTCCTGGCATGAAAAGGTCAATGCACTTAGAAAGAGCAAAATGCAGATTTTTGATTTTAGCAAATTCATTTTTGTTAGGTTTTAGTTGAAATTGCTGTAAAAACAAAAATTAAAATCAACAGGTTTTTATGCCTGCATTATGGTACTGTTAATGATTGGCTGTTCTATTAGATCATTCCCGAATAGTTTAAGCTAATGGTTTGTATTTCAGTAGCTAATAGCTTAACCTTCAATTAACCTTCTCAGATAATTGATCTGCCCCAAATGGTAGTTGAGATGTGCATGCAGGTGCATGAGAAAGTATTCGGTACTGAAAGCTTCGTCACGCAGCGTAACAGGGTAAGTCGCAGAAAGAGCTTCCGGGGAAATTTTATTCAAAGTTGTGATCACTATATCCTTAGTTTCCTTAATGTTTGCAATCAACTCAGGTATAGGTACATGCTTTTGGCTAAACTCCAGTTCGCGTTGCCTTACATACCCCGTCTGGCCAATGCCTGTGCCAATAAAATGTTTTAGATTGCCACAAATATGTAAGGCAAGGTTACCTGCTGAGTTGGAGATTCCCGGGCGTATCTGCCAAAGGTTCTCTTCATTGTTAAAGGATTGAATTTCTTTGGCGAGTGTATCGAGGTCTCGCGCATAGAGTTTTTTCAATGATTCCAGCATGTTGTTATTTCTTCCTTTTAATTGTACTTTTTCCTTTGCGGGCATTTTTGAGATCTATATCTACTCCATATCTTAAAATTATACTCAAAACCCGGTAATTTGACCTCAGGCTGTCTTCAAAGGCCAGAATAGGTATAGAGGAGCTGTCTTTGTCTCCCAGGTAAGTTTGTCCGTAAGTGTACCTGACCTCAACTTCAAAAAACTGAGTATCATAAATTCGTATTTCAGTACCAACACCTGCTTCCAGCCCAAACAGCCAACGATTGGCATCCGTAATGGAATTGATAAAGACGTCGCCATCAGGCTCCTGAAACCTGACCTCGTAGTCGAGGTCTACATTGGCATCTATGGTGCCTTTGCCGCTATGCCAATAGTTTATGTTCGGTCCGATGTTGAAGAAAATTTCGCCTCTGAGGTTTTCGGAAACCGACATGTCATATCCCTTTCTCAGTAATACGGAAATTTCGTAAAAGGTATAATTTGCATTATTGGTTATGGCTCCGTCATAATAGCTGACTTTCCGGCCCTTTTTTGAATAATAGGCTTCCGTAGACCATGAGAAGTTATTCTCCAGCGGAAATTCGATAAATC
>NZ_SMLW01000143.1 GCF_009711405.1 Fulvivirga kasyanovii
GCTGCTTGGATTGATCAGGTACTCGTCCTCACCGATTTTGATAAATTCTGTGATTTTGTAAAAATCTTTTAGTTCAGCTTCATATTTGATCTTCCTGTCACGATTAGTTTCAGTTTTAAAATTTCCCGTTGACCAGATACAGATATCCCCGTTTTCAAACTTCTCTATGAGATAGGCGTTCCAAACTTTTTTGCTGTCTTCTCTTTCATTGAGTACCCAAAAACGATCGTAGGCTTTGAGTACCAGCGAATCTGAAAGTACCTGAGATACCCGGAGTGCAACCTTATAGTGGAGCGTATCATTAGTTATATGGTACTTAAACCCCATTTTATCTAGTGAAGATTTATCGTAAATGAGACTGTCCCTGATTGTAACAGAAGGGGAAGTGTTGATTTCGGCCTGAGTGATAGACCTATCAAAGAGGTCCATATAAGTAAATTCATGCTCCTTAATATAGAAAGTGTCTTTATCAACCAGGTAAGCACCTCTTATAGCTTCCGGGAAAGCTGATAAAGCTTTAAATCCCTGTGGCTGGGGTTGCTCAAAATATACCCTCGTGCAGCTAAAGGTGAATGTAACAGCGAATAGAAAAAGGTATGGTTTCATATCTTGTCGTTAAATAAGAGCATTATTACAAGATACAATTTTTATTTCAGAGTGAGAATCAGGCCGGTTAGACCGTTACGGTAGGAGGAAGCAATTTTGTTAAACGATCTATATATTTAGAAGCCCTTCTATTTTGTCAATGACTTTAAAGCCAGGATAATCATTTTTAAGGAAGCCTGTTACCTGACCGGGACTTTTCTTTCTGTAATAACAATCCCAGTAGCTTATCACTCTGCTTTTAGTTAAATCCCAGAAAAAAGAGTTGTCCTGAATAAACCGTTTAAGATTGCTTTTATTTATTTGATCAAATCGGGTATATAAAACCTGAATAATTTCAATGATGTATTCGCCTAACAACTGCACTATATAAGGGATTGTCCAATCTAAATTACTATCAATTATATACTGGAGATGCTTCTGGCGTATATAGCCGTTATGGTGTCTGGTTAAAATACAAGATAGGGCCAGTAGTTGTTCAGTATTTAGAGATTTGGACTCCATAAGTCTATGCTCCTCCCAGTATATTCTGCCAGGAATTTCCAACCTTTCACCATTCATCCAAACAGGAAAGTGTCCTAATATAGAATGTTGTGAATGAATTGT
>NZ_SMLW01000003.1 GCF_009711405.1 Fulvivirga kasyanovii
GCCAATGCAGTAAGGATAAGTAAAAAGGTACAACAAGAGAGTCCACCTCTCAAGCAAGCAGCCTAACCATAGTAGCCATTCCAGTCAAATTATAGGGATAACTGTGCCCATAAATCTCTAAAATCGAACTCAAGCCGAAATTGTCCACAGATATATCCACAAAATTGAACTTTCTTAAGATAATGTCTCTTGCAAAATGCCAAT
>NZ_SMLW01000523.1 GCF_009711405.1 Fulvivirga kasyanovii
ATATTAGCAAGGGTGGTATTAAAAACTCTTATTGAAAGATTTTAAATAGAATTTTTTTTATATATTTCCACTTCAAATTTAAACAAACTTGGTTGGCTTTAACTTAAATTAATTAAGTTAAAGGTTTTAAAGAAAAGTGTTATGCGTAAAGTTACAAGAAGATTCCTCTACTCATTGTTGTTGTTGACACCAGCAATATTAGGAGGTTGTGGACTCTTAGGCCTTGGTGGCGGCGGAGGAGATCAGGGTGAACTGGTAGGTGTACCCGGACGAGAAGGTTGGGTTATGACGCTACCCTATGGTATGGTTCCCATTCCTGCCGGGACGTTTCATATGGGGCAGGCAGATGAAGATCCTGCGTCAACACAGATCAATTTCAACAAACAGATCACAATCGGATCATTCTATATGGATGATACTGAAATTACGAATAATGAATATCGTCAGTTCATAAACCAACTTCTCGAAGACTCGGTAAGTGTATTGGGTGAAGATAAGATTATGAGTGATTATTATCCTGATACTACTGTTTGGGTTAGGGATTTTGCACATCACATGGGTGATCCTGTTCAGGATTACTACTACTGGCATCCTGGTTATGACGACTACCCTGTTGTGGGTGTTAACTGGGAAGCTGCAATTTATTTCAGTAAATGGAGAACTGCTTACTGGGCAGATTTCAGAAGAAGTATAGGAGAAGTACCTATGCCATCTTTCAGGCTTCCTAACGAGGCAGAGTGGGAATACGCCGCGAGAGGTGGTAGAGATATGGCTAAATATCCATGGGGTAATCCATACATAAGAAACTCAAAAGGTTGTATGCTGGCTAACTTCAAACCAGGCAGAGGTAATTTTTACGATGATGGCTTTGCATACACAGCACCTGTTGCATCTTACTTTGCTAACGACTATGGCCTTTATGATATGGCTGGTAATGTGGCAGAATGGTGTCTTGATGACTTTAGCCCTATATCTGTACCAACAGTGTGGGATTTGAACCCTCAATACATCGATAAGAGAACAGATCCAAATAGTGCGAAATATGATCCCGATATCTTGCCTAAGAAGGTGATTCGAGGAGGATCGTGGAAGGATGTCGCGTACTATCTGGAGACAGGAACAAGAACTTTTGAGTTCAAAGATTCAGTCAGGGCATATATTGGTTTCCGTAATGCTATGACTCATTTAGGAAGATCATCAGGAACCGAATTTTAAATTTGATTTTTATTATCAAACACATTAAAATTAACTTTCATTAAAATTAAAACCTTAAGACAATGAGTAGAAAAAAAGGCGGATTTGCAGAACTTCTATTTAGGACCATAATGCCCAAGATTTATGGTATAGGTGCTGCAGTAGTAATTATAGGTGCGATGTTTAAGATTTTGCATTTGGAAGGAGCTAATCAAATGCTAATGATAGGTTTGACCACAGAAGCTATCATTTTCTTCTTAAGTGCTTTTGAACCACCACATGCAGAGCCAGATTGGTCTAAAGTCTATCCTGAATTAGCTGAGGATTACGAGGGAGCAGCCACAGCTCCAAGAATTTCAAATAAACCAGGAGTTTCTCCATCACAAGAACTTGATAAAATGATGGAGAAGTCTAAAATAGGTCCTGAACTCATAGAGAGCCTTGGAAAGGGAATGAGAAGTATGGCGGACTCCGCATCTAAAATGTCTAATTTGGCAGATGCTGCCGTTGCAACAAACGACTATGCAAAAAATGTGAAAACCGCCTCACAATCATTGTCGGAAATGAATAAATCTTACGCTACAACAGCACAGGCTATGTCAGCAATGGCAGATGCTACTAAAGATTCGAAAGAGTACCACACACAGGTGCAAAATGTAACAAAGAATCTGAGTGCGTTGAACGCCGTTTACGAGATGGAATTGAAGGATGCTGACAGTCACGTAAAAGCTATGAATAAGTTTTACACAAACATGGCTGGAGCATTAGAAGGAATGACACAAGCAGGTGAAAAAACTAAGTCTTTTGCTAATGAGTTAGACAAATTGACTGGTAACCTGACTTCTCTCAACAAAGTATACGGAAGTATGCTCACTGCAATGAGAGGTGGAGGAAACCCTAATCAATAAGGGTAAAAAGAATTTATGATTTATTCATTAACAAAACGAATCTAACATGGCTGGTGGAAAAGAAACCCCAAGACAGAAGATGATAGGTATGATGTACCTTGTTCTTACCGCGCTACTGGCGTTGCAGGTAAGTAATGCGGTACTCGAGAAGTTTGTCTTTATCGATGAAGCCCTTAGACGTTCAGGTGAAGAAATGGCTGAAAAAAATACAAAAACGTTATCAGCTATTACATCTGAGGTTAAAAGCAAGGGTGACAGGGCAGCAGACAGAGCGGCTCTGGATAAAGCCAAAAAGGTAAAAGAGTTGACCAATGAGACGTTGACCTATATGCACGACCTAAGAGAGACTATGGTTGAAATTACAGGCGGACGTGACGAAAATAATCAGCTTGTAGGAGCTAAGGATTATGATATCGTTGGTAATTATATGATCAAAAAAGGAGAGGGAGAAACACTTAAGAAGAAGCTAAACGAATACGCTAAGCAACTTGAGAGTTTAACCGGTGATCAGTTTGCTCCTTTGGCAAAGGATGCCAAGGATATTGAGATCGCTAAAAATGATGAAGATCAAAAAAATAAAACCTTTTCTGAATATTATTTTGGAAACACGCCAACCGCAGCAGGTATGGCTACAATAAGCCATTTGGAAACAGAGGTACTTAACTATGAGGCGAGGGCATTGGAAGATCTTGCTGAAGAGGTTGGAGCAAAGGATGTAGAATTTGATAAGCTGGTACCTTTGATCAGACCTACCTCAAATGTTGTAGCTGCAGGTGCGGATTTCGAAGCTGATTTATTTATTACAGCCGCTGCAACTGGCATGGACCCAACGTTTATGTACAATGGCAAAGAAGTGCCTGCTGAGCAGAATGAGTTTGGTATTAAATATGGTAAGGTTAAATTTTCAGCCAAGGCTGGAAATTATGATCCGAAAACTTTAATGTCAGAGCAGTCATTCAAGGCACAGATTACACTTAATGACTCTACTTATACTATTGATCATAAGTACTTTGTGGTTAAGCCTGTTATCCAGGTGAGGTCTGCAGCGTTGCAAGCTTTGTATATGAACTGTGGTAACGAACTGGACATTCAGGTGCCTGCATTAGGTACGGCTTATAACCCTTCTTTCTCATCATCTGGTGCAAAGGTGGTTAAAGGTAACAGAACCGGATTGGTTACTGTAATTCCTGAAGGAAGAAGTAAAGTTAAATTAACAGTTAGTAATGGAGGCAATGTTTTAGGTACTGAAACGTTTGATGTTAAGAAGGTGCCACCGCCAAACATTGAAATCTCATCAAGGAATCGACCTGTAGACTTTGAGAAGGGAATAACAGCAGCAGCTCTTACTACTATTAAGGTGAGTGCAGAGCCTGATGAGAACTTCGCCCGAGAGGTGCCAAAAGATGCCAGATACAGAGTGTCTAAGGTTAACGTAAAGTTGGCCAGAGCTGGTAGGCAAATTAAGGCTGAGGATTTCACTTCAGAGAATATTGACCTAAGGGCTTGGAGAAGCTTGTTCAGAAAAGGTGATAACCTGATCGTAAAGGTTGAGAATGTAACCAGAAGAACTTATCAGGGTGAAAACGAAAGAGTGAAGCCGGCAACTACTATTTATAGTATTCCGATTGATTAATAAATATAAGGTGTGAAATGATGAAGTTTAAGAAATATATCCTCGTTGTCTTAGTAGGGATTTTTGCAACACCCGCAACTTATGCTCAATTGAGTGAATTAGATCAGTATAACCCTAATTCAATAGAGCCTATAGCCAGATATGAGCACTTGTTTAAGAGAAGGGTGTGGAGAGTTATTGACTTAAAGGAGAAGCAAAATAAAGGTTTCTTTGCCAGAGGAGGCGAGATTACCGGCTTCATTCTGGATGCCATTAAATCAGGTGAGCTTTCAGACCTATATGTTAATGATTCACTGACTACTAAAATGAGCAAGGATGAATTCATGAGTAAACTCGTGTATCAGGAAGGATTGCAAATAGACGCATGGCAGCCTGGTGTTGAGTATTACGAAGGTGATCAGGTTAAATATAACGGTGTTGTTTACTCAGCAATCTTTGATGAGGTAACATCAGTTCCTTCTGAATCACCAGATGACTGGGAAGAAACTCCAGGTGTAGGTGATGCTATCCTTTTCCTTCCTAGACAAATTAGTTTACTAATGTTGATGGAAGATGTGATATTTGACAAGAGAAGATCTAGGCTTTATCATAAACCACAGTCTTTACAATTGATTATCCCTGGTTCCGAAACTTTGGACGGTGTGCAGTTGCCTTTGGTTGTCCTCAAGTATAAGGATTTGCACAAATTGTTTAAAGATCACCCGGAAAGTGCCATCTGGATAAACAGATACAACAGTGCGGAGAACAAAAACTTTGCTGATGCTTTCGAGTTAAGGCTGTTTAGAGCTTCCCTGTTTAAATTTGAAAACCCGGATGATGATCCAATAGTTGATATGTACAAAAACCGAATGGAGGCTGTTATGGCATCTGAGTGGTGGGAAATGCAGCTTATGGAGAAAGAGCATAACCTTTGGGAGTACTAAAATACAGAAAGTTAATATTAAAGAGGCTGGTTCAATATTGAACCAGCCTCTTTTTATTTGTGGAAGTGGTTATATACAAGTTGAGCTTTGCTTTGCCCCAGAAACTCGATGAGTTCTTCTTTCGACAATGCCTTGATCTTACGTGTCGACTTATATTCTTTTAGCAATCGGTCTGTTGTTTTCTTACCTACACCTTTGATTGCCTCCAGTTCAGTGTTAAAACTGGAGCTACTTCTCTTTTGACGGTGAAAAGTAATGGCGAACCGGTGAGCTTCATCTCTTATGCGTTGTAAAAGAAATAATGATGGTGATTTTTTGCTGATATGGATGGGTATTGAGTCGCCCGGGAAATATATTTCTTCCAGACGTTTGGCAATACCGACTATGGGTATCTTGCCATATAAGTCTAACTCTCTTAAGGCCTCACATGCGCTGCTTAACTGACCTTTCCCGCCGTCTATTACGATGAGTTGGGGGAGCGGCAGATCTTCGTTTAACAGACGTCTGTATCGACGATGAACGATTTCTTTCATAGATGCGAAGTCGTCAGGCCCCTCTACCGTTTTAATGTTGAAGTGTCTGTAATCTTTTTTAGAGGGCTTTCCGTCTTTAAAGCAGACCATTGAAGCTACCGGGTTCGTCCCCTGGAGGTTACTATTGTCAAAGCATTCAATTTGCTGTGGCACTTCCTGTAGCTTCAGATCCATTTTTAACTGGAGTAGTGTTTCATTCTTTTTCTCTTTGCCAGAGGGCTTTAATCTGTCTTTCTTATACTCCAGGGCATTTTTAAGAGATAGATCCAGTAGTTTTTTCTTATCCCCAATTTTGGGTAGTACGTTGTTTACGTCTTCTTCCAATGTGATAGCGATATTGGATATAATCTCCTTATTGCTGCTTCCATGGCGGTCTCGAAGTTCCACAGCTATTAAGCTTAGCACATCTTCGTCAGATTCTTCCAGCTTCTTTTTGATCTCGACGGTTCTTGCTAAAATAATTGCTCCGTTTTTGACTTGAAGGTAATTGACAAAAGCCACTTGCTTTTCACTTACTATGGAGAAGACATCTAGTTCCGAAAGCTTAGGATTTACAACTGTAGATCGTGTTTGGAACTTGTCCAAAAGATCAATTTTGTCTTTAAATTTTTGAGCAGATTCGAACTCCAGAGTTTCTGATGCAGTAAGCATCTGTTGTTTAAAATAGTTTCTTACTACAGAGAGATTGCCTTTCAGAATATTCCTGGCCTGTTCTATTTCATTGTCGTAATCCTCTTTGGACTGGAGGTTTTCGCAAGGGCCTTTGCAGTTCCCGATATGATACTCAAGACATACTTTAAATTTACCCTCCAATATGTTCTTTTCCGATAAGTTAAACTTGCATGTACGTATAGAATACAGCTTTCTTAATAGATCCAGAACATTTTTCATGGCCACTACACTTGAGTATGGGCCAAAATACTCACCATATGTGGGGTCAAATGTTCTGGTTGAGATTATGCGGGGTAGCCTCTCGTTTACAATACATATATACGGGTAGGTCTTATCGTCCTTAAGAAGGATATTATATTTGGGCTGGTTTTCCTTAATCAGATTGTTTTCAAGAAGCAATGCATCAAACTCAGTGTTGGCCAGGGTATACTCCATCGACACAATCTCTGAGATTAGCTTCCTTGTTTTTCTGTTAAGCTGGTGTGATTTGCTAAAGTAGCTGCTAACCCTCTTTTTCAGGCTTTTTGCCTTACCAACGTATATAAGTTCTTCTTCTTTATTGAAGAACTTGTATACGCCGGGTGCATTAGGCAATGTATTTCTTTCTTCTACCGAATGTCGCGGTATTTGCATTTAATTCTCCTTGCTAATTAGCGAAAATCGCCCTCGTCCCATGCAGGGTTTTCTTCAACTTCAGAATTATCAGATTCTGAACTGGTACCGTACCTGCTACAGTCAAGACTTACATCCACGCCTCCTACAGGTCTTTGGAATGACCCTTTATCGTAACCCAAGTCCTTATCCTTATATACTTTGAGCATGTACTTTTCCCAGATGGGGCGAGCTGTTTTAGCTCCCTGGCCAAGGGACCAGTTTCGGAAGTGTATACTCCTCTCATCTCCTCCTACCCATACTCCTGTGACTAAATCTTTAGTTACTCCCATATACCACCCGTCAGAGGCGTTGTTGGTTGTTCCGGTTTTACCACCTACTTCGTTATTGATCTTGAGCTCCATGTCTATACCCACTGAAGTACCACCTCTTTCCTCAACACCACCTTTTAACATATAAAGCATTTTATAGGCTGTCTGTTGACTTATGGCCTGTCTGGTTTTGGGAACAAAGTTTTCTATTACATTACCATTTTTATCCTCTATACGTGTGATGTAATATGGCTTAGTGTATATTCCAAGATTGGCAAACGTGCTGTATGCTCCAACCATTTCATAAATGGAAACGTCACTCACACCCAAGCTTAAGGCGGGAACAGCATCCAGTGGACTTTCAACTCCTACCCTTCTGGCAAAATCAACAACATTTTCAGGTTTGATTTCCTTCATAAGATAGGCCGTTATGGTATTCACTGATCTGGCCATACCTTGTCGTATTGTCATTTCTTCGCCTGTACCATATGTGCCATCAGAATTTGGAGGTGACCATGTTGGAGGATCGCCGGGTACCTGAAATGTAACCATAACATCCCGAACCTTGTAGCATGGCGGATACCCATGCTCAATAGCAGCTCCGTATACAAACGGTTTGAAAGTAGAACCAGGTTGTCTTTTACCTTGCTTTACGTGGTCATATTTAAAGAACTTATGGTCTATCCCTCCTACCCAGGCTTTAATATGGCCTGTGTGCGGATCCATAGACATCAGGCCTGCCTGTAGAAATCTTTTATAATATGCCAATGAATCTAAAGGACTAAGCAAAGTATCTTTCTCACCTTCCCAGGTGAAAACGGTCATTTTCTTGGGTAGGTTCATAACTATTTTTACAGAGTCTGAGTCTGAACCATACTTTTTCACCAGTAGCCTGTAATGTTCGGTTCTTTTAAACCTATTCTCAAGAAACCCCTTAATTTCCCTGCCGTGATCATCCAGCCATGGGTTTCTTCCTTTCCAGTGCTCATCAAACACTTTTTGAAGATTGGCCATATGTTCTTTTACCGCCTGTTCTGCGTATTGTTGCATGCGGCTGTCTATGGTGGTATAAATTTTCAAACCATCTTCCCAGAGATCGTAACCATTCTCTTCACACCAGTCCATAAGATCTTTTCTTATTACTGTTCTGAAGTATGTTGCTAATCCCTTGTTTTGGTTGGCTACATCATAATCCAACTCTATGGGTAGTGCGCTTATTGAATCATACTCTTCCTGACTGTCAATTATATATCCGTGCTTATGTACTTTATATAGCACTTCATTTCTTTTTCTAAGGGAGTTTTCCGGGTTTCTTACAGGATTAAAGTAAGTCACTGCTTGAAGAAGACCTATAAGCACCGCTGACTCTTGAATATTCAGTTCTGCAGGGCTTTTGTTAAAGAAGGTTTCTGCGGCTGTTTTTATTCCGAATGAGTTACTGCCAAATTCCGCGGTGTTCAGATACATGGCAATAATTTCTTCCTTGGTGAAGTTACGTTCGAGATAGACAGAAATGATCCATTCTTTGGTTTTCTCAACAATACGTTTAGGATATCTGCCCCATGAAGCTATTGTGCCTTCAAGCTCCTCATCCTGCGTGTAAAGGTTTTTGGCAAGTTGTTGTGTAATCGTACTTCCTCCGCCGGCATAGTTGAAGGTAAGGATTCCTTTTATTACCCTTAAATAAGCAATAAAGTCCATTCCTGAATGGTCATAGAATCTATGATCCTCAGAAAGTAATAATGTATTTACGAGGTCCGGAGACAAGTCATCATATGAAATCTGACTTCGGTTATACCTGAAATACCTTCCGAGTGATACACCATCGGATGATATAAGTTCTGATGAAAGATCATTTTCAGGATTTTCGAGAGCTTTTAAACTCGGCATACCGCCATACAGACCGAAAAGATCAATACTCACCGACCATATATAGATTGGAAATAATAGTATTATACAAACTAAAAATACACGCAGGGCAACAACCGATATTTTGTATCCCTTACTTTTTTTATTGAGGGTTTCTTTAAAGTCCATTTTTATAATTCTTATCAAAAAACCTTATGTAGGCTTCTAAATCTTTACTTTGATAGAAGATGTTGAAATTATCTTTGGTGATTACAAATTTATAAATTTTTGAGTTCTGAGTTTTCTCCAAAATTACATCTTCACTTACAAATTTTTTAAAATATGCCAGAGCCTCCTGCTTGTCTTCAAAACTCGAGACCATGGTAATGGATCGATTATTATCCAGGATCAGATTACTTGTTTTTAGATCCTGCTTTTCGAAGTTGGTATCGTTATAAGTTTCAATAAGCGGGTAGATTTTATCCGTTATGCCTTTTCCTGCATCGTATACCACTACGAGGTAATGCTCCTGATCGAAATATGTTACAAATTCGGTTCCCAGTAACCTCCTTTGCTTTTTAAGGAAGTTTTCAGAAGCGGTCAGCAATTCTTTGGCATAGGGAGTTATGTCACTATCCGGATGCTCTTTAATAAATTCCGTAAGCTGATACTGGTACAAATTAATATCTTCCGTTTTACCGGTGATCAGGACCTTAAGCAGCTTGAGGCGAGGAGTAAATACAGTTTCCTGATAATCATTCATAGCCTGGTTCAATACCCCAAGAGCTTCCTGGTACTGCCCATTGCTATACATCTCGTATGCAGTTTTATATGCCTTTTTCAACTGCTCATTAGCTGCCGTGCTTTCCTCTGTGTAATTGGGATTAGCAAGAAGCTTGGCATATGTGGAGTTAGGATACTGAGACAGTAACCTGTTTTTAAATTTTTCAACATCCTTTCCTAAGCTTTTATTAATAAGGTAAAGGTGGTAAAGAACCTCTGGTTCATGTTCTGTTTCAGGAAATCGTTGTAGCAAGGTTTCAAATGAAGTTGCTGCGTTCCGTTCTTCGTGCAGGTTGAAGTAATAAATATTACCAAGTTTATAATAAGCTTCTTCAATTTGATCCAATGCTCTTTCTTTGGCTTCTGCTGAAAAAGGTATTTGGTTGTACATTTTTTCGGCCTGGGCAGTCACTACCATCTCAGGGTCTTCTTCTCCCACCTCGATATTGTCAGTGTCTTTGTTAGTGTTGCCGATGTCTTCATTCGCTGCTACCTGTTCATAATCCTGCTCAGATTCTTTATTAGATCTTCTCCAGTTATCTTCCAACGGCCTGTCTCCCCATATTCTTTTAAACTCAGTCTGACCCATAGCTATGGCTGACGGATTATCGAAGTACCAACTGGTAGAACTAAAGCCGGTATTGTCCTGTAGCTGGTTAAAGGTATTTCGTCTGATTCGTTTCCTTTCTTTCTCCTCCTCTTCTTTTTTTCTTTCTTCCTCGGCGGCGATATATTCGTCAATTTGCTTCCGAATACTTATTGAATCCATTTCAGAAAGAGCCAGGAGACTGTCTTGCAGTTGTATGGTGTTCAATTGCTCTACAAAGTCTGCCAATACCTCTTGCCTTTCCTTGATCTGCTCGTAATTATCATAGTCCTTTGGAAGTACGGTGATGGTGCTGTCATAATAAGCTTTTGCCAATTCGTATTTCCTTAAGCTGTCGTAATGGATCTCTCCCAGTTTGAGATAGGATTGCCCCTTTTGCCTGTTATTGTTTGTGCTTGCCTTTACAGATTCTTTAAGATATTCAATGGCATCGTCAAGGTTGTTTTGGCGTAATTCGAAGGCGGCCATTTCGTAATAGATTTTGTCCTTGAATTCTTTGTTCTTTTTATCTTTCAACAGTTTTTTGAAAAGCTTTCGGGCACTTTTCAAATCACTCGATTTTCCCAACTCTGTTACCTGAGCCATGTATAGGCGGGCATAAAAATCAAGTTCATATTCCGGATTGCTGGCTATGCACTTTTTGTAATAGTTAAAGGCCTCCGCATCAAAACCAAGCATTTGATATACCTGACCTATAATAAAATATATTCTCCCTTTACCATCTTTTTTCTTCAATAAGGGTGCCGCCTTTACCAGGTTTTGAACCATGTTGTCATGGTCTTCCTGGACTTGATAGTAGTGCGCCCTGTTGATGTAAAGTAGTTTTTGATTGTTTTTATTTAGCTTTTCTTTTTTCAGATAGTCCGACACCGAAATGGCATTGTTGTACTCGTTGTAATCGGTAAACGTCCTGAGCAGGTGTGCCAGTGCCCGGTGTCTTGCATCAGGATCTTCGCTTTTGGTGTTTACGTATTTGAAGGTTTCTATGGCATTAACATAATCCGTACTGTAGAGGCGAGCCAGCCCTATGAGGATGTAGCTGTCATCAACCCACTTACTGTTTTTATGCCTTTGTATAGCTATAGATGCTTTCTTGATACATTCCTCTACTTTGTCTTCATAGGTTTTTGCTAATACTGAGTCAATTTCAGGGTAGATATTGAGTATATTGTTGTAGTCATTATCATAGCTGTCATCCAGAATTTTTTCTATTTCCCTGATGTTTTCTTTAGCATAGAAGTAAGCATTGTACCTTGCGGTAGTATTATGATAGGTTTTGCTAATGATGTTTTTACGCTCTGCAGAGCAGGATGCAAGCAGGGCTATAATAATGACGGATATGTAAAAAAAATGGTGCCTTAAACGTAACAATGTATTTTTTATTCGTTAAACTCTAAAAATGAACGTCCGCTTTATTTAAATTTTGCAATAAAGATCACTAATTTTTTTCTGGTAATTTATATCAGAAAATACTAATAATGCGTATTCCTGAACAAAACGTAAAAATTAAGTTAATTAATACAATAATCGTTTATAATATCTATTTTTGTTCCCCAAAATTTAATCCGCAGCAATTTGAAGGCAAGAAAGACACTTTCGAGTTGGTTAGTTAACCGCTACCTGCTTATCATAAGAAACGAGGAGAACTTTGCTGAAAAATCCACATTCAGTTTCACCTATGCGAAGGTAATACTTTTGACGGTGACTGTATTTATCGTTTTGATGGCCCTCAGCCTTTTGCTGGTTAAAACATTGCTGGCGCAGTGGTTCGATCCCAGACACGCGCAGATAGAAGCAAATAAAAGCCTTTATGAGCTTACACTCAAGGTGGATTCCCTGGCTCAGGAGGTGGATGAAAAAGACCGTTTTATTAAAAATTTTCAGCGGGTATTAAGTGGTGATACATCCCAGGTTTACAAAGACTATGAATCTCCCGGAAATACAGAACAGGAGATAGTTAATAGCCAGGCCATGGTGGATGTGAGCAAGCTATCCCCAATCGATTCCCAGTTTCGACAGGAGTTTGAGCAAACCGACCTTTCACTGCTCAACCTTAATACAGGAGCATACAGCGAGTTGCAGGAAATGTTTTTCTTTTCCCCAATTTCAGGTTTTGTTTCGGCTCCTTATAATGTAAAAGAAGGACATTTTGGAGTGGATGTAGTAGCGAAGAAAAATGAACCGGTAAAGAGTGTCGCAGATGGTACAGTTATCATGTCATCCTGGACTCAGGATTCAGGCTATGTCATTGCTATTCAGCACCGTGGCAATCTAATATCAGTTTATAAGCATAATGCTGAACTATTAAAAAAAGTTGGTAGTTTTGTAAATGCTGGGGAAATTATTTCAATAATAGGTAATACTGGCGATTTGACAGATGGCCCACATTTACACTTCGAATTGTGGAATAATGGAAACTCGGTTAATCCGGAAGAATTTGTAACTTTTTAAATGTAAAGCCCATGTTTAATTCAAAAGAAAGTCATAAGGTTGCAGAGCAAATTAGCAATTCCAGCAATATAATTGGTAAGGGCACGGTACTCCAGGGTAATATTGAAACTTTTGGTAATATTAGAATAGAAGGTAAGGTTGTCGGTAATATAAAAACCAAATCAAAAGTGGCTCTTGGGCAATCTTCGCATGTAGAAGGGAATATATTAGCTCAAAATGCTGAGGTTGAGGGAGAGCTAAAAGGTAATATTGAAATCACAGACATACTTATATTAAAACCTACTGCCGTAATTCACGGTGATATAATTACTTCAAAACTTATAGTTGAGTCAGGTGCTACATTTAACGGAGGCTGTAAAATGGGAGTATCAGTGAAGGAAATAAAAATAGGTGAAAATGGAGCAGCCAAAGCCTTCAAAGCAGAAGGAGCCAAAGCCGTATAACAATTTTATAAGATATTCAGGGCTTGCTATACAAATGGCCGTAACCATATACCTTGGTAGCTTACTGGGGTCTTACATTGATGGAAAAACAGGAAATACATCCGAGCTTTACACAAAAGTAATCACGTTGATAGCCGTTCTCCTTTCTACAGTTATGATAATACGCCAGGTTATCAAATCCAATTCAGACAATTAAATGATTAAGAGATTCCTTTCTTTTACTGTGGTGGTTGTAATGCTAACCGTAATATTATACGTAGTACACATATATTTGCTGGATTATATGGGAGAAGAAATGACTTTTTCATTATCAGGAATGTACATCTTCCACTTCATAGCTTACTTTGTGATTTGTCTTTCTGTAGAGCTCTTGAATACCCGCTTACCCTCTCAGGTTGGCTATGCATATCTGGCCTCGGTATTCATTAAAATTGGTGTTTTTGTACTCATATTCAAGTCTGCCATATTTGGAGCGAATGAGCTGAATATGACAGAAAGATTGTCGGTTGTTGTCCCCATGTTTGTGTTTTTGATTTTTGAAGCAATCTATTGTGGGCGTCTGATGAATTCCCAGCAAGCGTAAACGTTGGAAACCCCGAAATTTCAGAAAAAAACAATTACAAAAAAAGGTTGATCTTATTCAGAATTGCTTAGCTTTGCACCCAAATTTATAACGGATTCGTTTTAAGTATGGTGATGTCTAAAAAAATTACAAGCCTTTTATCAATACTGACATTGTTATTGTTCTCGAGCCTGACTTTCGCATCAGCAAGCGAAGGAGAGCAGGCCAGTAACGGCGGTGCCGTCGATACCCAGGAGGAAATAACCGCTTATATTAAGCACCACTTACAAGATTCTCACGATTTTACCCTGTTTACATTGGGTGAATCAGGCAAACATATCGGTTTTCCCCTTCCTGTAATTCTATGGGATGATGGTTTACACGTATTTATGTCATCAAAGTTTCATCACGGAACAACTGTTGCCGAATCTAACGGAAATTACTACACAGTTTATCACGGTAAAATATATAAAACCAATGCAGAGGGCGAGCTGAACTTTGACGAAGAACATCACCCGACTAATGCAAGGCCTTTGGATCTTTCTATTACAAAGAATGTGGTAGGAATGCTGTTCGCGGGATTTCTTTTGATCTACCTTTTTGGTTCTTTGGCTAAAAGTTATAATAAGAAATCGATACCTACAGGAGTAGGCAGAGTGCTTGAGCCCCTGGTTATATATGTAAGGGACGAAATGGCCAGGCCGAATATCGGGGAGAAGTATTACGAGAGATACATGCCTTTCCTGCTTACTGCATTTTTCTACATATGGATATTGAACCTCATGGGGCTTACCCCTCTTGGTTTTAACGTTACAGGTAACATTGCCGTAACCGTTTGCCTTGCATTGTTCACCTTTATTATCGTTCAGTTTAGTGGTAAAAAGGATTACTGGAAGCACATCTTCTGGATGCCGGGAGTTCCGGTACCTATGAAGATCATACTTATGCCTATTGAGGTGCTGGGTATGCTTACCAAACCCTTTGCGCTACTGATTCGTTTGTTTGCCAACATTACTGCCGGACACTTTGTTGTGATGAGCCTTATTGCTTTGACTATTACGATGAAGGCGTCGTTTGGTCCTGTAGCAGCTACAGGAATGTCTCTGGTATTGGCTTTATTTATTACAGTTATTGAAGTATTGGTTGCGTTTCTTCAGGCCTACATTTTTACTATGCTGTCGGCATTGTTTATCGGTATGGCTGTAGAGGAGCATGATCATCATTAAAAATAGAATTTTTGTTTAATTATATAAATCAATTCACATGTACAATTTAATTGGAGCAGGATTAATCGTAATCGGTGGTGGAATTGGACTAGGTCAAATCGGTGGAAAAGCAATGGAAGGTATTGCTCGTCAGCCTGAGGCAGCCGGTAAAATTCAAACTGCCATGATTATCATTGGTGCGTTATTGGAAGGTCTGGCATTTGGTGCTTTGATCTTAGG
Organism: Fulvivirga kasyanovii; assembly: GCF_009711405.1. Taxonomy (GTDB): domain Bacteria; phylum Bacteroidota; class Bacteroidia; order Cytophagales; family Cyclobacteriaceae; genus Fulvivirga; species Fulvivirga kasyanovii. The sequence continues at coordinate 14,926 of NZ_SMLW01000523.1, forward strand.
TCAATAATGCAGAAGACTTGTAAGCACACCTTGTTGCGATAGGCGCAAGGTGTGTTTCTTAAATAGAATAAACAAAAAACTAAATTATATAAAATGGATCAGTTGCTAAACGACTTTTCACCAGGCTTGTTTTTCATGCAAGCATTCATTTTTCTGATTCTCCTTTTCTTATTGGCCAAGTTTGCCTGGAAACCCATTATCCAATCCCTAAAGATCAGGGAAGAGTCCATTCAGGATGCTCTCGATTCTGCTGAAAGGGCTAAGGAAGAAATGGCTCAGCTAAAAGCGGATAACGAGAAGCTTTTGGATGAGGCGAGACAGCAGAGGGATACTATTCTGCAGGATGCGAGAGAGGTAGCAAATGGTATAAGGGAAGAAGCTAAAGCAGATGCTACCAAGCAGACTGACAAAATGATAGCTGATGCAAGAGCGGCCATTGAGGTAGAAAAACAGGCAGCTATGGCTGAAGTAAGAACACTAGTAGCAGAGCTTTCATTGCAGGTAGCTGAAAAGCTGTTGAAAAGAAAGCTGGATGACGAAGGTGCTCAAAAGGAGCTGATTTCAGATTTTATTAAAGACGTTAAGCTGAACTAAAAATGTCAGAATTCAGAGCAGCATCAAGGTACGCCAAATCACTGCTGGAACTAGCAGAGGAAAAAGGTGTATTGGAAGAAGTACACAAAGACATGCTGTCTTTTCATGAGCTTTGCAATGAGAACCGCGAGTTTACCCTTATGCTTAAGAACCCTATCATTAAGCATGATAAGAAAAGGGCGATCCTTGAAAAGGTTTTCAAAGGCAAGGTGAATGATCTTACTATGGCAATCTTTGATATCATTACCAGAAAGAACAGGGAAGGTATACTTCCTGCCATAGCTAAAGAGTTTCATAATCAGTATAACCTGCTTAAGAAAATAGAGGTGGCCAAAGTAACTACGGCGGTACCTTTGTCTCCTGAATTGCGCACTCAATTTGAAGACCTTGTGAAGAAAATATCTGCCAAGGATAGTGTTGAGTTAAGCGAAGTAGTAGACAAGGACATTATTGGAGGTTATGTGCTGAAA
>NZ_SMLW01000675.1 GCF_009711405.1 Fulvivirga kasyanovii
TATGAAAGTTGTCATTGCGGCTGCAAAAAAATATTTGACTGGGGATTCGGAAATCCAGTGCGCATCGTAAAAAAGTTTCGGAGCTATCCTGCTATCTATTGCAGTGAGTACCAATAGCTTCGGGGTTGAAAGTATTAAAGGGTGCTGAGACACAGGAAAAATACTGTAAAAAATAGCAGCTTAAAAGCTCAAAAACATTTGAAAAAACAGAGAGATAATTTTATATTATAAAAGTCATTGTTGTTTATTAACGATATGGTATTATTGACAATGATAACGTAGTAAGTTCATCTGCGGTTAAATAAAAATTGGTCTTTAATTTTTTTATATGGACAGTACAAAACCACTGATTTTGTTGGTTGAGGATGATGATATTGATGCATTTATTGTAAATACCATGCTTCCGAAATTTTGTAAGGAATGTGACATCAAGCGGGTCAAAAACGGAGCTGAAGCAACTGAATATTTTAAAAACAGTGAAAACAGGCGCCCTTCTGTAGTTTTGCTGGACCTTATCATGCCATTTATGAATGGTAAGGAGTTTTTGACAGAAATGGAGAAGGAAGGTGCCTTGAAACAGTTGCCGGTCGTAGTACTAAGCTCGTCCAGTAGTTTTTATGATCGCCAGGAGTGTGCCGATCTGGGTGTGGCCAAATATTTCGTGAAGCCACTTACACCCGATATTTCCAAGGAGATACTGCAAATGGCATCTGTAGCATAATAAGATCAAACAGCCGGCAATGGCTGTTTTTTTTCTTCATTAGTGTAGAAATTATTCTACATAACCGACTCGTTCACCTTAAAGGTCCTCTGTGTAGCAGGCCTTTTTTGTTGGTATTTTGTGTTTATGGCAGTTTATGGTTTGTTGGTTCGATTTTTTCTCTTGAAAAGATGATCAATAAACATACAAGTAGCTATGAAAAAAATACTTATTCCTTCCGATCTTTCTACCATATCTGAAAATGCCCTTCGTTTGGCTGTGGATATGTCAGGGACACACAACCCTGAAATATACCTGATCAATTTTACCAAACATCCTTTAGGAGAGTCTTTTACGGCTACCGGTGAAATAGATAAAAAATATGCAGATGAAGAGAATGTCTATACTATAAGCCTGGTACAAAAATACCATAAGCAATTAGGCCAGCTTGCAACTAAATATGGTACTGATACTCTTCCTATTCACTACCAGGTATACGATGCTGATTTGAAGAAAGGTGTAACTTCCTTTGTAAAAGAAAACAACATTGACCTGATCATCATGGGTACAAGCGGGGAGGAGTCTGCTGATGAGTTTTTCACCGGTAACCATACAGAACAGGTCATAGAAGTGGCAACTTGCCCGGTAATATCTGTCAGGGAAAATTATAAGCGTGGAGACTTTTCGAAAATAGTACTTGGCCTAAGTACTGAAAGGGATAGTAAAGACAACTTCCTCAAGGCGGCCAATTTTCTGAACGATATTGCCACAAGCCTGAATGCAGGTATCGAAATCGTCAATATTATTGACCCTGATAAAAATAACAAAGCAGAAAGGGAAAAAGAGCTAAGGGAATTTGCCATGAAGTTTGGCTTAAAGAACCACACCGTAAACCTGGTTTCCCATACGGATAAAGAAAGAGGGTTGATCAACTTCGCCCGGGAAAGCAACGCCGGTTTTCTGGCTGTATTTACCCATGCCGAAGATGGCTTTTTCAGAATATTCAGGAGTAGCTTTTCCGAAGATCTGAGTATGAACTCCGAAGTCCCTGTAATAACTATCAATCTGCATAATATTTAAACCTGCGTGAATTCTTCTGATGTAGACACCAGAATGAGTTTTTCGATAAGGCAATTGTTTTTTGCCTTATCTTCTGTTTTAGGCATTATTGTTCTGCTTCACCTGGGAAGAACTGCACTTGTGCCGTTGGCTTTTGCGCTCCTGATTTCATTCATTCTCTATCCTATATGTTCTTATCTCGAAAGACTGGGCGCAGGGCGAATGTGGGCCATCATATGGACGATCATGGGCGTAGTTCTTCTCATCTCAGGTATTACCTTTCTTTTTTCCACACAGATAATCAACATCGTCAGAGAGTTTGATCATTTTAAAGAAAAACTCAATGACGTTGTAGCGGGGGTTACCAATTTCCTGAACAACAAAACATCACTCATCCCCGATCTGGATGAGGATGGCCTGAAAGAGATTAGCCGGAAATGGTTTTCCAATAAATCAGGAGGGTTGGTTACTGATACCCTTAACAATACTGCCCTTTTTCTTACCGGACTTACCTTAACCATCATTTATACCTTCTTGTTACTGTTATACAGGAGGGGGCTGAAAAAGGCCTTTGTCAATTTTGCGGCCAGAGACAAGCGAGACCAGTACGCGCAGATGATTGACAGCATGCAGCGGGTAGGACAGAAGTACCTGACCGGGATGTTCATTCTGATCATGGTACTCGGTGTGCTTAATAGCTGTGGGCTACTGCTTATAGGCATAGATTACGCTTTTTTCTTTGGCTTTCTGGCAGCCTTTTTGGCTATAGTACCTTACGTGGGCACCACATTGGGGGGAGCCATTCCGGCCTTGTATGCATTTATGAACTACGAATCATACTGGTATCCGCTGGGCGTGATCCTCATGTTTTGGTTTATCCAGATTTTGGAGGGCAACTTCCTGAATCCAAAGATAGTCGGCGGTAACCTCAACCTTAACGCTTTGGTAGCCATACTGGCGTTGATCAGTGGCGGATTGGTCTGGGGTATCCCCGGAATGATTTTGTTTCTGCCTTATACGGCCATTTTTAAGGTGGCCTGTGAGCACTACAAAGAGCTGAGCCCGCTAAGCTATGTGCTTAAAGATGACCTGTATAAGAAACACGAACCCGAAACCGCTGTAGAGAGGAAAATAAAGAAAATCTTTAAAAAATGAACCTGAAAAAGTCTCTGAGCAAAACCTGGAAGATACTAAAGCAGACAGGTGTTGAGTTTTTTAACGATGACCCCATGGGCTACAGTGCGTCCATTGCATTTTATACCATATTTTCCATGCCTGCCATACTTATCATCACCGTTACCATAGCAGGGTCGGCATATGAGCAGCAGACTGTGCAGGGAGGCTTGATGGAGCAGATTGAAACTTTAATAGGCCCGCAAAGTGCTGAGGAGGTGAAAAAAATACTGGAAAATGCCAGAAATACCACCTCTTCCACACTGGCTAAAATAGTGGGGATTGCAACACTTGTTTTTAGTGCCACCACGGTATTTGTATCCCTGCAAAACGGGTTGAATAAAATATGGGGCATTAAGCCCAAACCGGAAAGGGGGGTGGTAAAGTTCATTATGAACAGGCTACTATCTCTGGCCATGGTTATCAGTATAGGCTTTCTACTGCTCGTGTCGCTTTTGGTAGACACAATAGTGGTCGTTTTCCGCAATATCCTGTCAGAGTTTCTTTCCGGTATGACCTACTACTTTGTGGCTGCTTTTAATATTGCCTTTTCGCTATTGGTGATCACCCTAGTATTTGCCATGATCTATAAAGTATTGCCCGATGCCCGCATTAAATGGAGGACTGTATGGGTAGGGGCTTTTGTTACCACATTATTGTTCTCGCTGGGCAAATACCTCATCGGGTTTTATCTGGGCAACAGCTCAGTGGGTAGTGCCTATGGCGCTGCCGGCTCATTGGTGCTATTGCTCATCTGGGTGTACTATTCATCCGTACTTATACTATTTGGAGCTGAGTTTACTTATGTGTATTCCAGGCATTATGGCCACCGCATACGGCCTGATAAAGATGCGGTAATAGTGAAAGTGCAGGAAGTGGAAGAGGAGGATGGTGTAGTTAATGCTTAAAATAAGGCCTTGTTATGAAAAGATCAGTAAAAATACTTCTTATTGTCTTAGTTGTGCTGATTGGTATCCGGATTTACCTGCCTTTTTGGGTAACAGATTATGTGAATAAAGTACTGGATGATGTACCGGGCTACAGTGGTTCTATTGAAGATGTTGACCTGCACCTTTACCGGGGAGCCTACAAAATACACAAGCTGAAAATGGTAAAAACCGGAGAGGATATCCCCGTGCCCTTTTTAGATATCAATACCATAGACCTGTCGGTACAGTGGAAAGCACTGTTTGATGGCAGGCTGGTAGGTGAGGTGGTATTGCATGAGCCTGTTGTCAACTTTGTGCTCGCGGTTACTGATACTACTAAGGCAGAGCAGGCCGGGGGTGAGGCAGATTGGACCAAGCCGATCAAAGAGTTGATACCCCTGGAAATCAATAAGTTTACCGCCATTGATGGCAAGCTTACCTACAGGGATTACACCGCCAAACCACAGATCAACCTATCGCTGGACAGCTTGCAGATTGAAGCCCGCAACCTGAAAAACGTAGAAGCTGAAAATGATTCTTTGCCCTCACCTATTACGGCCACGGCAGTTTCCATAGGAGGCGGCAGGCTAAACCTGAACGCCAAAGCCAACCTGTTGAAGCAAATTCCCGATTTTGATATGAATATGGACTATGAAGGGGTACACCTGCCCGCCCTCAATGATATGACTGAGGCATACGCTGAGCTTGATTTTGAGCGCGGGACCTTTAACCTGTACAGCGAAATGGTGGTTGCCGATGGTATGCTTACAGGGTACGTAAAACCCGTGCTGACCAAAGTGAAAGTGATAGATTTTTCAAAGGATAAGAAAAAGCCTTTGCAGATGGTGTGGGAGGCGATATCAGGGGTGGTGATTGAAATATTTGAAAATCAGCCCAAAGACCAGTTTGCCACCAAAGTGCCCATGGAGGGCGATCTCAATCAGGTAAAAAGTAAGATTTGGCCCACAATAGGCAATATCTTTAAAAATGCTTTTATCCAGGCATTCAAGAAAAAAACTGACGACTCCATCTCATTTGATGATCTGAAATCGGAAGAAAAAGACTAAGCCATAGGTGAATGGCAACAGTTGAGGAATATCTTCTACAATATTACAATTCCTGCGCGGGGCTGTTGGTCTGTCTGAACTTGTTTAGGCGCGGCTACAGCTTCATGTAGGGATATAGGCTCAGGAAGTTGGTTTTTTCATGGTATTTGCATGCTAAATGAAAAAAATACATTAAACAGATATGTCTGAAAATCAGCGGAGACAAAGTTCATTCGTCCTTTATATTTTAACTCTTTTAATCTTCAGTGGCTGCAACACTATCAAACCCTACATAGCGCGCGATTATCGCGATTGGGAATCATCAAAAATGCCTGATTCTGAAATTATTCACAGCGTGTACCTCTATGGCGATGGAGGTGAGCTTGAAACCGGAGAGGTGCTTGGTGTACTTAGAGATAAAATAATGCAGGAGCCTGAGAATAAAAGTTCGCTGATCTTTCTGGGTGATAATATTTACCGCCGGGGTCTGCCGGAGGAAAGTGATGATAGTCGGGAGGAGAAAGAGAAGATTATCAAAGCGCAAATGGATGTGGCCGAGGGCTATACTGGCAATGTTATTTTTATTCCAGGAAACCACGATTGGAATTATAGCAGTGAGGGAGGGCTGGAGCAGGTTATGAGGCAGGAAGATTTCGTTGAGCAATACCTGAAAAGAGGCAATACATTTATGCCTGATAATGGCTGCCCGGGGCCGATAGAAGTGCGTGTAAATGACGCCCTCACTATCATTGCAGTGGATACGGAATGGTGGATACATAAACATGACAAACCCCATGCACCCGAAAATGGATGTACAGTTGAGGATAAGCTTGATTTTGTTATCCAACTGGAGGATATGGTGAGGAAAAATGACGGGCGCCATGTGCTGCTTGCGGCTCACCATCCGATATTCAGCAACGGAAACCATGGTGGCCATTACAACCTTCTGGATAATATTTTCCCACTCAGGCTGGTCCGGGACAACCTTTATATCCCACTTCCCCTGATAGGTTCTTTATATCCTTTGTTAAGAAAGGCAGGAGTTACCCCTCAGGATATCCCCAACGCTGAATTTCAGCAATACAAAAAGGCAGTATTGTCAATCATAGAGCAAAGGAGCAATACCGTGTACGCTGCAGGGCACGATCACAACCTACAGCTCAGAAAAGAAGGACTGATGCACCACATAGTTAGCGGCTCGGGCGCAAAGCTCAATTTTGCTGCCCGTGGGTTTGGTGCCACTTATGTACATCAGAAAACAGGGTTTGCGCGGTTAGTCTACTATAAAAACGGTGAAGCCTGGGTCGAGTACTATATTGTTGATGATGCAAACCCGGAGGGCAAGCTGGCTTTCCGGAACGCGTTGTATGCCCTCAGTCCAAAAGAAACCCCTGTAGCAGATGCAGCGGAGGTCCCCGATTACTCGGACAGTGTAAAGGTGATGGCAGCTAATGAGAATTATAAAATCGGGAAATTTGGAAAGCTTTTTCTCGGCAGCCACTATCGTAAAGAGTGGACTACCCCTGTAGAGGTGCCTTACATCGATCTTAAGACCTACCGGGGCGGCCTGAAGCCGGTTATGAAGGGTGGGGGAAAGCAAACTATTTCCATCAGGTTTATTGATGAGGACAGCGTGCAGTATAATCTGCGATCAATAGATAAATTTCCGGCAGGGGCAATCCCTGAAATTTTCAGGGATACCTGGGTCAATGACTTTGTTAAGGACCAAACTACAACTTCCCACCCATACGGGGCACTGGTTATACCCAAAATGTCCGAAGCCATCGGCATTTATTATACCCGGCCGGAGTTGTACTACACACCTTTTACCCCATACCTGGGGCCTTATATCGATGATTTTGGAGGGAGAATGGGGCTGATGGAGATAAGGCCGGATGAAGACCTCAGCGGATATAAACGTTTTGGCTACTCTAAAAATATTGTAAGCACCGAGACACTGTTCGACCACCTCGAAGATGATAATGACAATGAGGTAGACCAGGAAATGTACCTGAGGTCACGGTACTTTGATATGCTTATAGGTGACTGGGACCGCCATGATGACCAGTGGCGATGGGCAGAGTATGAAAAGCCCGACAAAGGCTCCGTTTTCAGACCCGTGCCCCGTGACCGCGACCAGGTATTTTCTCTGTACGACGGTGTTATTCCCTGGCTGTTGAGCCGGAAATGGGCGTTCAGGAACTTCAGCAACTTTGATTATGAGATCTCGGATATCAGAGGTTTGAACTTCTCCGCCCGCAATCTGGACAGGCGTCTGCTCAATGAATTGACACAAAAGGAATGGATGGAAATAGCCAGGGAACTGAAAAAAGATCTGACAGATGAGGTAATAGATGAAGCCGTAAAGGACCTGCCCGAAGAGGTGTATCATATTTCCGGTCCGGAAATAGCCGCCAAATTAAAGGCCAGGAGAAATGATTTTATAAAGTATGCGCATGAATACTATAAATTCCTGGCCGAAAAAGTAGATATCGTAGCCAGCGATAAGCATGAGTTTTTCAAGGTGCAGCGTCTGAATGACGCTGAAACCAGAGTGCAGGTATTCAAAACCAAAAAAGAGGGTAACATAACGGAAGAACTCTATGACAGGGTGTTTTATACTGATGAAACAGACGAGATCAGGCTATATGGGCGTGATGGCTTTGATACTTTCGTTATTTCCGGTGAAGTGGATGAAGGCATTGTCATTCGTGTCATTGGTGGAGATGAAAGGGAAGATATATTCATCGATAGCTCATATGTAAAGGGAGGTGCACGCAAGACGTTGTTTTATGATAATGAAGACAACAGGCCAAACATGACCACCGGCCCTGAAACCAGAGTGTTTACCTCGGAGAAAGAGAGCATCAATGCATACAACAGAAATTCATTTGAGTATGATTATGTAGGGCCGCGCTTAAGCTTCGAATATAATGTAGATGATGGCCTCTACCTGGGAGGAGGTATAAAAATTGAAAGGCATGGTTTCCGGCGTCACCCTTTGCAAACAGGACATTTGCTCCTGGCTAATTATGCCATGAAAACCAACGCTTTCAACTTTAAATACAACGGCTGGTTTTACTCAGTACTTGGCCCTGCATGGGACCTTAACCTTGACCTGGATTTCAAAGGCCCTCAGTATGTTTTTAACTATTTCGGACAAGGAAATGAAACAGAAAACACCAGGAATATTGACTATTACCGCATCCGTATGAATTCGCTAAAGATAAACGCTGCCGTAGTAAGACGGGTTTCCAGTGTTTTTCAGGTGGGTCTGGGACCTTATTATGAGTATACGGATGTCAATGAAAAGGAAGACAGCTTTCTAGGGGAAATGCCTGCACAGAAGTTGTTAAAGACCAGCAGTGCACAATTTGTGGGCGCTAAGTTTTACTCACACCTGTCACTGGTAGATTTTCCTGTAAACCCTAAAAAAGGAATTGTATGGAGAAATGAGGTTAATTTTTATGATGAAATAGATGATGGAGATATCTCGTTTCTCAACTTAAATACTGATCTCGCACTGTACTTTACACCTAATCTGCCCATTCAGGTAACTTTTGCCAGCCGCATTGGTGCCGCCACCAATATTGGGGATTTTTATTTCTACCAATCCAATTTTGTAGGCAATCAGGATAACCTCAGGGGATACCGGCGTACAAGGTTTGCCGGCAAAAGCAATTTTTATAACAATAATGAAGTCCGGTTTAAACTGTTTAATGTCAGGAATAACCTGCTGAATGGAGATTTTGGAGTATTTGGCTTCTTCGACCAGGGCAGGGTTTGGGCCGAGGGACAAAGTTCGTCAGACATGCACCGGTCTTATGGACCAGGCATGTACCTTCATTTCTTTGAGGTCTTTTTACTTTCCGGCTCTTACGGTATTTCAGAGGAAGACCGGTTGTTTACATTCAGGGCCGGATTTCTTTTCTAAAATAATAATCAGGAACACTAAAAGTTAACTATGGAATTTACAGAAATTATATCGACTATACTTGTATACTTTGTATTGCCCGTTTTGGTCATCTTCGGCGTGATGTACTGGATCAGGCGGAAGAGAGACAAGGAGGCGGGTCGCAAACCTTCTAAAAAGATGAAGAGCATCAAAGAGGAGGAATTGGAGAAGAAGTGATACTGATGTCAGGAGCTGCCGGGGTTAAGCATGAAACCCCGGTGCCCTTTTCATGGTAACTGAACACCTGTACATCAAACGGTTCGAAAGTTTGCTACTGAAAACCAGCAAACCCTGTTGCTACTTATTCTGGCTTTAATTGGTGTCGACGGTCTCCTCCGGAGCCTTGATGCCGGTGCTTGACCGGAAGCCTGTTAGCAGAGATTTCCACCAATAGTTGAAGATAGATTTCTTCTCATTCCTTTTAAATTCGATGCTGCCTATCCTGAAAGAGTCATTTTTTGTGTTGTTGGTTTTGACTACAAAGGTATTAGCTATAAAAGACTTAATGTTTTCTCCAAGACCTTTGCTGCGATTGGATTCCTTATCCAGCGTATTAATTTTCAGATCTTCATAAGCAAACTTCATGGTGCCATTGGATTTCTCCAGGTTGTACTTGAATTCAAATTCCAGATCATTCATATGACCCTTTTCAATCCTTACGAAGGCTACATCTTCCAGCATAGGGTTAAAAGTAGCAAGGTCAGCACTTTTCATTTTTCCGTTTACAGTGTATTGCCGACCGTTATCCACCAAAGGAAAGGTAAAGGAAGCCTCCAGCAGAGTTTTGCCCATCACCATAGACCTGGCGTCCATATAAGCGGTATAATCACTTTTCTTTTGAATAGAATCCACATTGGTGAAGTTGTAAAAAGAGGCATAAAGCTCTTCGAAAGTAACCTTGCCTGGCCCTACGCCCTGCTTCACAAACTCCTGGTACTCCACTCGGCCTCGCTTTAGCTGTACAGTATCTATGGCCGTTTTTACTCCGAGCTTCGCTATAAACTGATGAAGAAGCTCTGTGTCAGGCTTTTGAGGAAAAGGCAGGCGTTTATCCCGAAAGATCACGGCATTAAAACCCTCAATGGTCGCCTTTTCTACATAATACATGCCATGGTCCAGCAGCAGGCCTATATCAATACCACTGATTTTTATAGCTGGGTTGCCGATGTCAATCCAGTCTATTTCATGGTTGACCACATGCGCCAGTTTGTATTTATCATACCGGCTTTTTACACTTATGGAATCTATTTGTAAGCTTCTCGTATCCAAATTGAAATTTACTTTTTTTACGGAAGTCGTGTAGAGGCTGTCGGGGAAAGCTATGTCAATGTCCGATAAACCAAAGTCGAGTTTGTCCAGGTCCACATACTTAAATTCATGTTTTTTGGCAGAATCAGCCTTAAGGTTCCTGACGGACAGGTCAAATTTTCCTGTGATAAACTGATTGCTGCTGTCCCCCTTTTTGTTGCGGATGGAGAACGTACCATGATTGGATTCAAAAGATTTGATCAACAAGTCAGGGAGGTTAATAGATTGGGAGGTTTCCTCTTGATTTAAACTGTCAGCATCCAGTATCCGGGTAAAGACCAGGTGCGGGTTGTCAAGTTTTATTTTTCCTAGTTCTATTTGATTATTGATCAGGTAAGTTACCACCCCAAGCCCATTGATTTTTAATTGATCAAATGTGAAGGTATAGTGGTTCTTCCCTTCTTTTTTAGTGATAGACACACTATCCAGAGTAGCTTTTCCGGAGAGGATGTTGACATCCAGCTTTTTGTAGGTTAGGTTTATGGGACTTTCCCTGAGGGAGTCCAGTTGTTTAGAGAGTTTTTCTTCTACCCATGGATTAGCATATTCGAATAAAAGAAATGCACCAATTGTTAATATGGTTAACGTTATGGTGCCAGCTATGAGTATAAATTTTTTATTCAAAGTTTTATCGTTTTTGGCTTTTAAAGGGTAAAATTCATGCCAATTTAAAAAACTGAATAACAGTAGATAAAACAATTATGTTATTAAAACTGTAGATAGTATTACACAGAAATTAAAAAAGTTTTGGAACTAATTTTCACAAGCCTGGCGGTAGTTACCGTTGTGGCCTCCCTGGTAAAACTGATTAAAAGAGATGCTTGGTGGATCCGGTTTTTTGACTTTCCCCAGGTACAGTTGGTGGTTATAGGGTTCATAGCCTTTGCCGGTCTCCTGTATAGCTGGGACCTGAGTGTGCTGACCCGTGATATATTGCTGGTCATGCTGTTAGGTATTATTGTATATCAGAGCGTTATTATTTTTCCCTACACCTTTGTGGCACGTAAAGAGTCGAGGAAGATCCATGGAGCGGCAGAAGAGGACCAGCTTAGCTTTATGATCGCCAATGTGTACATGTACAACCGTGACTATGGCAAGTGCCTGGAACTTATTAAGGCCAACAACCCGGACCTGCTGCTCATGGTGGAGACAGACCATGCCTGGGAAGAAGCTATGAGAGAAATAGAAGGACAGTTTAAATGTCATGTAAAATATCCTCTGGACAACACCTATGGTATGTTGCTCTACTCTAAACTTGACCTTGTAAATCCAGAAGTGAAGTTTTTAGTTGAACCGGAGGTGCCATCTATTCACACCCACATCAGGTTGAGAAATGGTACCCTTACCAGACTCTATGCACTGCACCCCAAGCCGCCTAGCCCTACGGAAAATGATACCTCTACAGAGCGCGATGCCGAGCTGTACCTTGTAGCCAAAGAAATAAAGCATGTGAAGACACCTGTAATTGTGGCCGGAGATTTAAATGATGTGGCCTGGTCACACAGCACCCGCATGTTTCAGCGCATAAGCCGGATGCTTGACCCAAGAAAGGGTAGGGGATTTTTCAATACATTCCATGTCAAATACCCTGTATTCAGGTGGCCGCTTGACCATATCTTTCATAGCTCCGAGTTTGGCGTGGCATCCATCAAGCGTCTGCCCGACATAGGCTCCGACCATTTTCCTATGTTTATTGAATTGATATTTATCAACAATGGAAAGCAGGAGGAACCTATGGTAGAACCTGTGGACGAAGAAGACATGGAGGAGGCCAATGAAAAGATAAGGGCCGCGTTGTAGGAAGTTAAAAAATTAATAACCTAACTAATCCTCCAAGGGTTCAAAACCCTTGAAGGGTTTTAAAGTACACCTCTGCTAAAACAGTTCAAATTATTCATGACAATACATTGACAAATAATAAATTTGATTCTTGTAAGGGGTTTAAATGTTTCAGGGATTTTGATGAAATTCCAGATAGTAAAATGTATGGAGTTTCAGGGAACAGTTAATAGCCCCAAATGCAGTTGAAGACCTGTCCGCCTTACTTTTACTTGAATTATAGATATCCCTAAATAAAATTTGTGCATGTCAGACTACTATCTACTGAGAACCGACACATACCTGGATCACGGGGTCACAGAGTGCCCGCCTTGCAGGTATGACACTGGCTTTCTGAGAGGAGTGGAGGTCCGGAAGCAAAGTTTACCACCCATGCATTTCCAGGTGGATTTCCAGAAAGATGAGGCCATGCCGCATTTTCTGGACTATACTGTACCTCTTGCCAGTCGCAGTTTTCTGAAAGTGCTGAAGAAAATCGGCATTGTCAACTTTCAGGCATTTCCGGCATTTGTCAGAAATGCAGAAACAGGACAGGAGTGGAACGATTATTATGCCTTTAACGTGATCGGCCTGTTAAAATGCGCAAACCTGGAAAGGTCAGATTACGATATATTGATGGGGGGGGGATGAAAACAACGGGATACTGCCTTTACTGGCTTTCCGAGAGATCGTACTGCACAGGCCTCTCCTGAACCATTTGCGGATGTTCAGGCTGGCAGAAAGTCCCTCTGAGCTGATCATTCATGAATCTGTAGTGAATGAGCTTGTTAAAGAGCGGCCTGATGAAGGCTGGGGGATAGAAATCGTAGATATGGAGATAGAATAAGGGACAGATATATCTATTCCTTCTCAAGATTTTCCCGGCTGAAGTTTTTCTTGGGCTGAGAGAACAAATTCCTTCTGGGTTACCGAGGCCGGAAGCTTAAATAATTACCGGTGGGTTTCGAAAAAGTTGAACCTGCAGTCAAAGTGCATGCAACTATAAATTTCGAGTAAGTGGCGTTCCACCGGTGAGGTTACCTCCATGAACAGCACCTTCATATTCATAATCATGCTTTTTGCTTTTTCCAGGTTAGGCGTTTGGTTTTTCTTGTTCAGGTATAAATCATTTTCCTTGGCCAGTTCCCAGGCCAGGTGCGCCTGGTACTTGGTATAACCTTTTACATGATAGCTCAGCCTGTTAATCACTTTTTCCGAAGTGCCTACATAGATCACCTCTCCATCATCTATGAAAGCATACACACCTTTGAAGTCAGAAAGTCTCCCTAACTTCTTGATGATGCTTTTTTCCCCCTGGCCCTTGCCAAAGAGGTCTTTAACCCTAAAGGCTTTGCCCATTAATGATTTAAAGACCTCAAGCTTTTTGGGCAGGTACTCTTGCGTATACTCTTCAAAAGTATGCTCAAAATTGTTCATGGTGGTAGTTGTGGTTATCATAGCGTATCTATAATCTTCGGCCTCTTATTAAACGGAAAAGTATGGCTATAACAGCAAAAATAAGTAGTATGTGAATAAGTGCTCCAAGGCTAAAAACAAAAGCACCCAGCAGCCAGCCTATGATCAGGATAACTGCTATTATGTATAATATATCGCTCATCGTATCTTCAAATTTTAAGTTATTGTAAAAGTTGTATAGAAAAGGTTGTGCCATAGCATAATGTGGCCTTTATAAGACTTATAGGTATGGCTCTTCAGATACTTCTGAGAATTATGATACTCTCAAGCGTAGAATTTATTCCCCGTTTTTTGAAAAAAAATTGTAATATTAAACATACATATGTGCCCCAAACGCCATATTATACATTTTGCAATATTGGTATAGATTTTTCTGTCCAAGGAGAAAGACATAAGATGTAGGGATTATGGTAGCACTAAAATTAATAGCGGCCGCTTTAATGGCATTTATAGTTTTCATGGGTACGGTATACGTACTTTCAAAACTGTTTTTTGAAAAAGTGGAAATTGATGACCATGTACCTGAGGGCAAAATAAGGACATCAAAATTTAAAATAATTAACGACTAGATGAAAGAACAGATACTGGTGGTGGATGATGAGGTAGAAATATGTTTATTATTATCTGGTATGTTGAGGAAAATGGGTTTTGGGGCTGAGTACGCCCACAGCGTTTCCGAAGGAATCGATAAAATAGGTAAAAGAGAGTATGATGTTGTATTTCTGGACCTTAACCTGCCTGATGGACTCGGTTTTCATTTAATACCAAAAGTGAAAAAAGCTAACCCTCACTCTAAGGTAATAATTATCAGCGCTTATGACGGCAGTGTTGAAAGGCAACGGGCCATGTCGGAAGGCGCACATTTTTTTATTCCCAAACCTTTTAATAAAAAAATGATAGTAAATGCTCTCGAAGAATTGCATATACCACATTCTACCTGATTATAAAAATTAAGATATAGATACAATAAAGATCCGATGGAGAAAATACTGATTATTGACGACGACAATGATATTTGTCTACTATTGAATAAATTCCTGACGAAGAACAATTATGAAGTAGAGTATGTAAATACTGGTGAAGAAGCCATCAGGTTGCTTAAAAAGATGACTTTTGACCTGGTGATAAGTGACTACAGGCTGCCCGATGAAGATGGTGTAAGCCTGCTGAGAAAAATCAAGATTATTAATCCGGATACAGCCGTAGTGATAATAACGGGCTATTCCGATGTACGCATAGCCGTACAGACCTTAAAGCACGGGGCGTATGATTATGTAACCAAACCGTTATATCCTGATGAGATACTGGTAACGGTAAAAGAAGCTATAAAGCAGCAAAAGGAGCAGAAGCATGTAACCCAGACACCAACAAGCAACAGCAAGGGACGCTCCAAGGCGCAATCTAAAAAATATGTTACCGGCCGAAGCAGCCAGGCCGAGATCGTGCAGAAGCATATCGACCTGATAGCTCCTACAGATATGTCGGTGATCATAACTGGCGAAACCGGTACAGGGAAGGAGTTTGTTGCCAATGCCATTCACAATAAAAGCCAGCGTAAAGACCAGCCTTTTATAGCCATTGATTGTGGAGCACTGCCAAAAGAACTTGCAGGAAGTGAACTTTTCGGGCATATGAAAGGGGCGTTTACAGGAGCACTCGCCGATAAGCAGGGAAGTTTTGAGCTGGCCAATGGAGGTACGCTTTTCCTCGATGAAATTGGGAACCTTACTTATGAAAACCAGATAAAGCTCCTACGTGTACTGCAGGAAAGAAAAATCAAGCGGTTAGGTGGTGTAAAAGATATCGATATTGATGTACGGGTAATCGCTGCTACCAATGAAGACCTCAAAGAAACTGTCAGAAATGGTAAATTCAGGGAAGACCTTTATCATCGCCTCAACGAATTTAAAATAGAACTTTCTCCTTTGAGAGAGAGGAAAACAGATATACTCATTTTCGCTGAGCATTTTTTGCAATTAGCTAATAATCAGCTAAATAAAAATGTGGAGAGGTTCGAGCAGGAAGTTGAAGAAAAACTTCGAAATTATTACTGGCATGGCAATTTGCGGGAACTGCAAAATGTGGTGAAGCGGTCTGTACTGTTGTGTCAGAGTGATAGCGTCAGCCTCGAATGCCTTCCCTCAGAGATCATTTCCCCGGACTATCTTTCATCTGCCCTGGTCTCCAACGATGCACAAACTGCAGATGTTACGAACCTGAAATCTGTTTCTGAAAATGCTGAGCGAAGTGCCATCATCAGTGTTCTTGAAAAGACAGGCTATAACAAAACCAAAGCGGCAGAGGTGTTGAATATCGACCGTAAAACCCTGTATAATAAATTAAAAGCCTATGACATTAACATATAGTAAGTTATAGGCATGCAGACTATGAAGGTTGCCAGAAAGTAACTAAATGTACCAAAAGACTAATCGCAGGTCTTGAATATAAGTCTGGAGATACCTTCATAGTTTGTCGCTTAAAAATCAATGACAATAAAGCTGAATATACACTTTTTAAATCGCAGTTATTTTTTATTAACATGTGGAATAAATTCTACACACGTAGAAAGATTACACAACCTATCCGCTAATGACGTCAATTAAGTCCTTAAGAATAATTTTTGGGATCATCATAGTGATCCTTCTTGCGCTTTCTTACACGGCTTACATGAGCCTTAACCAGTTTATGGAGAATGCAAAATGGGTCAACCACACCAACATAGCTCTAAGAGAGTTGGAGAAAGTGATATCCTATGTGAAAGATGGTGAAAATGCTCAGCGAGGCTATCTTCTAACCCAGGATTCGGCATACCTGACCCCGTACTATAACAGTAAGTGGATGGCCTTGTCCAAAGTTAGTCTCATCGATAGCCTGATCCTTGAAGATATTCAACAGCCAAGGGTAGACACTTTGAAGAACCTTGTGGAGAAGCAATATGCAATTATTGAGGAAATTATAAGAAGAGATAGAAGGGAAGATTTTAGTGAATTTGGGGACAGCCTTCTGTATACCAGTCATAAAAATATGGCCATCTTACGTACACTTATTGACAAGATGGAGGATCATGAGTGGAAGCTGCTGAGAGAGAGGACATCCCGGCAGAATTATTCTAGTGACATTGTACCGTTGCTTATTTTTCTAAGCCTTGTATTTGCGATTATAGCCGTGGCTTATCTGTTCTCCCAGGTGTATAAATCCCTAAAAACAAGGATAGTAGCAGAAGGGGAGCTGGAGAAGAATTTAATGCAGCTTAGTGAAGAGGTAAACAAAAAAGTACTGGTTCAGGAGTCGCTTCAAAAGGTGCTTGACAACTCCTCTAGTGCCATCATGTTTCTTAAAGCTTTGAGAAATGAGCAAAACGAGATTTACGACTTTGAGATTGTACTGTCCAACAGAAGAGAAAGGAAGGAAAGGGACAAGCTAATGTTGCGGGAATCTTATCCGGGTGTAAAGGATACAGGGCTCTTTCAAATGTATGTGGATGTAGTGGAGACTGGCGAGACACAGAACCGGGAAGTGTTTTATGGGCAAGATGGCTTCAATGCGTGGTTTGATATCTCGGCAGTGAAACTGGAAGATGGATGTGTAACCACCAGTACGGACATCACCGAACGGAAAAGGGATGCTGAACTGATCAGGGAAAATCAGAGAAAATTTGAAGCTATATTCAACCAGACTTTCCAGTTTATAGGTCTGCTCGACCATGCAGGCCGGTGGTTGGATGCAAATCGTACAGCACTGACTTTCAGTGATATCCCGAAAGATGCCATTATAGATGAATACCTTTGGGAGGCGCCTTTATGGAAACAGTCGCCGGAGTCGGTCCAATTGCTTAAAAATGCTGTAAAAAGAGCCTCGGGAGGTGACTTTGTGCGGTATGAGATGGAGATATCAGGTGCCGAACAGGAGTTGCTCACTGTGGACTTTTCACTGAAACCCATTAAGAATGATAGTGGAGGCGTGGAAATGATCATATTGGAAGGCAGGGACTTGTCAGAATTGAAAAAGGCAGAGGCAGAGCGCTCCTTTACCCTGAAGTTGAACCTGATCATTGCTAATTCCAACTCTTTTGAAGATGCTGTAAACCGCGTCTTTCAGCAGATAGCAGAGCGTTTTGACCTTGATTATAGCGAAGTATGGCTGCCGGACGAGGATGAGTTGTATATGTCAGACATCTTTTATGCGCGTGATCCGGGGCTTGAGCTACTTCATCAATACTCCAGTACAATGAGGATAACCGGTGAGCAGGGCTTTCCTGCCAACGTCATGAAAACCCACGAACTGGAGTACATTGCCGATATCACCAAGGTTACAGATAAGCGTCTCATCCGGAAGCAGCAGGCTATGGAGCTTAATTTGGTATCTGCTTTTGGGATCCCCATTATTTTTAATAGCGAACTGGTACTTGTTTCAGCATTCTTTTCTAAAAAACCGATGAAGGAGATTGAGGAGATCATCAGTGCCATCAATCAGATATCCACTTCTCTCGGAGCTTTGTTGATACGGAAGAAAACACAGGATGAGATCGAAAAGAACAATATTATACTGGCGGCAGCAGAGTCTATGGCTAAAATGGGAAGCTGGGAGTGGAACTTACAAAAGAATAAAGTAAAATGGTCAAGGGGAGTGTATGAGTTACATAACACTACTCCGGAAGAGCTTACCCCGACGTATGATACATTTTACCATTTTCTGTACGAGGAAGACAGAGAGCGAGTAGAAAGAGAGCTAAACGAAGCTGTAAAAAACAAAACTGGTTATCAGGTTGAGTTTAGAGTGCAATTGGAGAATGGAGATGTAAGGACACATAGCGCCTTGGCTACTCCCAAAATCGACATAAACGGCGAGGTAGAAGGCTTTTATGGTACCGTTCAGGATATCACCCGGCAAAAGAAATTTGAGCATGACATTTTGTTGAAAAATGAAGAGCTTAAAAAATCCAATGAAAACCTTGAACAGTTTGCCTATGTAGCCTCGCATGACCTGCAGGAACCACTAAGAAAGATCCGGGCATTTGGCGACCGGCTGGTGACCAAATATGTTGAAGCGCTGGATGATAGGGGCCGTGACTACATCTCACGCATGCAGGGTGCCGCAGAGCGAATGCAGTCTTTAATAGATGATTTGCTAAAGTATTCCCGTGTGGCACGAAACATCAAACCATTTACAAAAATAGCGCTTAATGCCCTTATCGATGAGGTGCTGGGAGACCTTGAAGTCAGGATTCGCGAGCATGACGCGGAAGTTAAGGTAACCAAGCTGCCTCAGATAGATGGAGACAAAATGCAGTTGAGGCAGCTATTTCAAAACCTAATCAGTAATGCCATAAAATTTACGCCGGAAGATAGAAAACCGGTGATAAGCATAAAAGGAAAACGAACAACGGGAGCTAAGCTTAAACAAAGGTTTGATTTTAATTCAAGCCCGGTGAAACATTTTGTCGAAATCAACATTAAAGATAATGGGATTGGCTTTAACCCTAAATATGCCGAGCGCATATTCAACATATTTGAGAGGCTGCATGGCAGGAGTGAATTTAAAGGTACCGGCATTGGCCTCGCTATTAGCCAAAAAGTAGTGCAAAACCATAATGGTATGATCAAAGCCAGTGGTGAAGAGGGGAGTGGGGCAACTTTTACAATTATATTACCAATAAACAACAGCAACAATCATGGGTAATCAACACGTAGCAAAGACAATTACAATCCTTATGGCCGATGACGATCCTGATGACAGGATGCTGGCCCAGGATGCACTTTCTGAAAACCGGCTGGCCAACGACCTGCATTTTGTTGAAGATGGAGAGCAACTTCTTGATTATTTATACAAAAGAGGTAAGTACAACGCTGACAATGCCCCGAAACCAGGGCTGATACTGCTCGATCTTAATATGCCGAAAATGGATGGTAGGGAAGCGCTGAGACATATCAAAAGTGATGCTGAACTAAAGCGCATACCAGTTGTTGTACTTACTACTTCCAAAGCCGAACAAGATATAGTCAGGAGTTATGACCTTGGGGTCAACTCTTTCATATCCAAGCCGGTAACCTTCGAAGAACTGGTAGATGTTACCCGGCGCATTGGGGATTACTGGTTTGGAATAGTAGAACTGCCTAAAGGAGAGAAAAACGACTAGACATGGTAAAGCAAAAAAGTATCAGGGTGTTTTTGATTGACGATGATGAGGACGACTTCGTCATTGTTAAGGATTATCTCTCTGAGTTAAATGGTAGCGCTACCTTTAGCCTGGATTGGGAGCCCGATTTTAACAAGGCTCTTGATACTGTTTGTACCCAACAATACAACATCTGTCTCGTTGATTACAGACTCGGGGAGAAAAACGGTCTTGACTTTATAAGAAGCGTTCGTGCCCGGGATTGTGATACCCCACTGATACTACTCACGGGTAAAGGTGACAGGGAAATAGACTACCAGGCCATGAAGCTGGGTGCTTCGGATTACCTGATTAAAACAGAGATCGATGCCAGCATGCTTGGCCGTAGTATAAGGTATGCCATTAACCATAGCAACTCAATAAAGGAGCTCAACGCCAAAGAGGAGAAATACAGGTCACTTTTTGAGCGGTCTGTCGATGCTATTTATATGATCAATAAGGAGCACCTGTTTCTCGATGTTAACGACAGCATGATGAGGCTGCTCGGTTACTCGAAGAATGAGTTCCTTAAAATGAATATGAAGGATATCTTCCAGAGTGAAGATCAGTACATGTACTATCATAACCGCCTTACAAAAGAGGGGCACCTCAAAGACCTGGAAGTGCACATGGTAAAGAAGGATGGCACCAACATCATTTGCCTGATGAATGGTATCGCCCTCAATGATAACCTCGGCAACATCTATGGCTATCAGGGCATCATCCATGACCTGACCATGAGGAAAAGGGCTGAGGAGGAGCTGTTGATGGCAGAGAAGCTGACCATGACCGGCCAGATAGCCAGAAGTATGGCTCATGAGGTCCGTAATCCGCTCACCAACCTTAACCTGGCACTTGAACAGTTGAGGGAAGAGGTAATAGATGAAGATGACACGGCTTTGTATTTTGATATTATCAGAAGAAATGCAGACCGTATTGAGCAACTAATAACCGAGATGCTTAAGTCATCCAAACCCAAGCAGCTAAACCCTGAAGTCAGGAACATCAATGAAGTACTTGATGAAGCCCTGGAGATGACTGAGGACAGGATAAAGCTTAGAGGAATAAAACTTGTGAGGGATTTTGAAGAAGACTTGCCGCTGGTGTCTTTAGACAAAGAGCAGTTAAAAACCGCTTTCCTTAATATTATTATTAATGCCATTGAAGCCATGAAAGAGCAGGAGGGCGTTTTAACTGTAGCAACCAGTTCAAATAGTGAGTCGGTTATGGTTTATATCGAGGATAACGGCAAAGGTATTCCGCGGGAAGAGATCAAAAAGCTGTTTGACCCATTTTTTACAGGGAAAAAGGGAGGAATGGGGCTTGGGCTGACATCGACACAAAATATCATTAACAGTCACCATGCACGCATCCATGTGGAAAGCGAGCTGGGAAAAGGCACTACTTTTAAAATTCATTTCCTTAAGCACTTTTCTCAGGCATAAAAAGCTGATTTGTTGGAAAAAATATAAGTAAAAATGAGCACTGAAGTAATTAATCCGGCAACAGGTAAAAAGATCAGGAACTACGAAGAATTGTCAGTTGATGATGCTTCCAAAGCTGTTGATAAGGCTCACGAAGTGTGGGTGCAATGGCGTAACACTACTTTTAAGGAACGTGCAGGCTATATGCTGAATGCTGCCCGGATATTGAAAGAAGAAAAGGCGAAGTGGGGGAGGCTCATGACTGAGGAAATGGGCAAAGTGACCAAATCAGGTATAGCGGAGGCTGAGAAGTGCGCCTGGGTGTGCGAATACTATGCTCAAAATGCTGAAAAATTCCTTCAATCGGAAAAAATTGAAACCGATGCTTCCAAAAGCTTCGTAAGCTACCAGCCCATAGGCGTTGTGCTGGCAATAATGCCCTGGAACTTCCCCTTCTGGCAGGTAATGCGTTTTGCAGCCCCGGCACTGATGGCAGGCAATGCAGGAGTGCTTAAGCATGCTTCCAACGTGCCTGGTTGTGGCAAAGCCATCGAAGAGATATTTCAAAGGGCGGGTTTCCCCGAGCACCTGTTTACCACATTGCTCATTGGTTCTGACAAAGTGAACGATATCATAAGCCATGAAAAAATAAGGGCTGTCACCCTTACCGGAAGCACACCAGCAGGAAAAGCCGTTGCTGCCAGGGCAGGGGAACTGCTCAAGAAAACTGTGCTGGAACTAGGCGGCAGTGATCCCTATGTAGTATTGGAAGACGCGGATCTGGAACCTACAGTGGAGACATGTGTAACCAGCAGGCTGATCAATACAGGCCAGAGTTGCATAGCTGCCAAGCGTTTTATAGTGGTTAAGTCTCTGAAAGCGGAGTTTGAAAAATTGATGGTGGAGAAAATGAAAGAGAAAGTGTTGGGTGATCCGTCTGATGACGAAACTGACCTGGGGCCGATGGCCAGGGAAGATCTGAGGGATGATCTGCACCAGCAAGTTCAGCAAAGCATAAAAGCCGGAGCAAAGTGCCTGCTGGGAGGCAAGGTGCCGGATAGAAGTGGGGCCTATTATCCGGCAACGGTACTCACCAATGTAAAGCCTGGTATGCCCGCATATGGTGAAGAGCTTTTCGGACCTGTAGCCTCAATAATAGAAGCCGATGATGAGCAAGATGCTATAAGAATAGCGAATGACACCAGTTTTGGCCTGGGGGCAGCCGTTTTTACCCGCGATGAGCAGAAGGGTGAGTGGATCGCAGAAAAAGATCTGGAAGCAGGAGGTTGTTTCGTCAATTCCTTTGTTAAATCCGATCCGCGCCTGCCTTTCGGAGGAATTAAAGAGAGTGGTTATGGTCGCGAATTAGGTGTCTTTGGGATCAGGGAATTTGTGAACATCAAAACAGTTTATATCAAATGATAAGACGAGTTACACAGCTTGTTCTCATCATCTTTATTAGTGCTCAATCCATAGCCCATGCCCAGGTTTCAGATACACTTGCTACACAAAAGAAAAAGTGGCACCAGACTAATTTTGTTAAAGTTGCGGGCGTTCCTATTATATTAAGCGGCCTAGGACTGATAGCAGCGAATGAAGGAGCACCTGTTAACAGGTTTAAGGTGCAACGGGGCCTCAGCTACGAATTTCCTGATTTCAGCTCCACACTTGACGATTACATGCGGTATGGACCTCCTGCTGCTGTTTATGCCCTTGATTTTCTGGGTGTAAAGAGCAAGAATAATTTTAAGCACAAAACACTGATCTTTCTCAAAGCCAATATTATGGGGTTTGGTTTGGCATTTCCTCTAAAAGGTATTACCAAGGTAAGGCGGCCCGATAATAGCAGTTCTGCGTCATTTCCTTCACTGCATACCGTTCAGGCTTTTATTGGGGCCACTTTCATGCATAAAGAGTTGGGGCATCACAGTCCATGGTACTCTGTGGGGGCATATACGGTTGCCGCAGCTACAGGCTTTTACAGGATGCTCAATAATAAACATTGGCTTTCAGATGTAATGGTAGGAGCGGCTATTGGTATACTATCTACAAATGTTGCCTACATTACCCATCAATACAAAGACCGAAAGAAGAAAAAGGGCCAGGTAAAGGCTTTCATAACTCCTGCTGTTTCTACTAAGGCCTATGGGGCCTCTGTCGTTTTGCTGATCAGATAGTGTAGATATATCCCCACAATTCCACATGAAGTTGTCTATGTTTATTTTTTTAAACTACTGATAATCAGTTATTTAATTCTAATAATCGTAAAGGTATGATTTTTAAACCTGTAACGATATCTAACAAATTAAATAACAGTTAATAATGCATAAAACATATATTTCACTTCTTATTATAATACTCATCAACTTTCAGGCACAGTCACAACCCAGGGTAGCAGAGTCTCCTTATGAGGTTAATGAAGAGTTAGAAATCTCCCTTGGCTTGATAGGAGCAGGAATAACGGCATATGGTTTCTACAAGATCGGCCAGAAATCGGGAGCTGATTCAGCCACCGTGGTAAACCTGAGCCTGGAAGAGGAGGTAATCAAAATGAATAGAAAGTATCAGCCCCGCTATTCAGAGCAGGCCAATAAGGACAGTGACCTCTTCTTTTATGGCTCATTTCCCTTACCTTTTCTATTGCTGCTGGATGATAACATCCGGCGAGATGCCGGCCGCATTAGTATCATGTATATAGAAGCACTGGGCCTTACCGGTACCATGTACACCATGACTGCTGCCAATGTAAACAAATTTCGTCCTTTAGTTTATTCAGAGGAAGCACCTATGTCAGAACGAACCTCCAGTGGAGCAAAAAATTCGTTTTTTGGCGGACACCCATCCCTTACGGCTACATCGACCTTCTTTGCTGCTAAAGTGTTTTCTGACTACTACCCTGAAAGGAAAGGAATGCATGTGCTCATGTATTCGGCGGCTACCGTTGCCACCCTGGGCAATGCTTACCTCCGCTTTAAGGCAGGGAAGCATTTCCTTACCGATTTAATGATCGGGGTTCCTCTAGGCGCTATCAATGGTATACTCATCCCCCAATTACACAAGGTGAGGGACGTGAACCATGATAAAAATAAGAACCTGTCGTGGAATTTTTTCACCGGTAATGCCCATGGATTTAGTGTAACGTATAAATTTTAATCCATGGAATTCAAAGATGATTTATATATTCTGCTGGATGTGCTCATTGCTACTATATTAACAGCAGTCATAGGGTTTGAAAGAGAAAGTGCGCACAAACCTGCCGGCATGCGGACCAACATGATTGTGGGTGGGGCTACATGCCTGATCGTTGCCCTCACAGTACCCTTAGTAGATTTTATTAATAAACATAACCCCTCTGAAATTATCAGAACAGATCCTATAAGGGTACTGGAGGCCATTGTAGTGGGTGTAAGTTTTATCGGAGCAGGCACTATCATTAAAGCGGAGCATAAAGAGCGGGTTATTGGTCTCACTACAGCGGCTACCCTTCTGTTTAGCTGTGCTGTAGGGGCAAGTGCTGCCCTGAAACAGTACGTGCTGGCTGTTGGGGTTACAATTATTGTTATAATTATAAACTATGTAGTAAAAGAGGTTACAAAGTACTTTTCAGATAGCCTGGAAAGGTGATGGTAACTTAGGTAGGTCTAAGCTGTCTCTTAATGGTTTCTCAATGCCTTGATCAACTCTTTTTTCGACATTTTAGACCTGCCTTCTATTCCTACTTTTTTAGCCTTATCGTACAGGTCGTCCTTTGACCTTTCTTCATATTTTTGAGATTTTCCGCCCTTTTTCCCGGGGTTCTTGCTGTTAGCAATGCGGGCAGCCTTTTCTTTGCTCATCCCTTCGTCACGAAGGGCTTCATATTTTTCATCATTTTTTACTGATGATCCGTGATTCTTAGCCATAGTAATTATTTGTTTGGTTCACTATAGATATGGTAAGAACCATACCAAAATCAAAAACCATCAGATTCTTTCACATGGATCAAGTATATGCTGCTGCATATGGAAAGGTTGCTATAAATCGTGGAATATGTGCTTTTATTTATCAGAAAGCTTCCTTACTTCTTTCTTGAGCATTTCAAGATCGTTTTCAAGCTTCTCCATTCTCTTGGCATCTACAAGTCCCGATTCGATAAAAACAGAGGTGATTTTACCCTTGATCTTCCATAGTTCCAGTATTTTACTACTTTCCAGGCTATATGTCTTGAAACGGCTGTTATCACTTTTTAGGATCAAAAGCTTTTTATCATTTTCATAGTAATATACCCTTTTGGCTACAATACCATCTTTTGTAATAACCACACACAAAGTCCCATTTTCAACAGATTCTTTGTCTTCAATATATTCACAGATCACTATTTCCCGCGGATAGACAGTAGGGATCATACTTTCGCCTTCTATCTCAAAAAGTCTGTAACTTCCGTTCTCAAATCCGGGTATTTGATATACTTTGAGGGTCTTTATGTATTCAGGATCTTCAAAACCCTCAATATAGCCGGCGTGGGCCTCTTCCCGAACTAATGGAATGACAGCAAGGTCTTCGTTTTTAACCTCTACAAAAATCTTTTGGGTTTCAACTTTATTCGTCTGGCTCTTTTCATCATAAAAAATATCCCCGACACCATTGACTATCCAATTGCAATTTACATTGAGTTCATTGCTCAGGTTGCGCAAGGTATCCAGTGATATTTGAGATTTACCACTTTCTATTTGCGAAAGAGCTCCTTGCGAAATTCTAATTTTTTCTGCAAATTTCACCTGAGATAACTGTAACAACTCACGTAGCATGGTTATTCTCTTAGGTTCAAACTTCATTCCTTTCTTCTTCATTTATTAGCAGACTTATAAAACATTATGATATTAGTCTTGTGATACTGTTGCTTATTAGATACATTCACACTGACTTGTCTTTCGTATGAAAAGGGGTAGCCCTAAAAAACTATCAAAAGTTAGGCAAATACTCATTGAATAAAAAAATATGCTAAAAATAACTTCAATAATTATTGCGGAGGACGATTCTGATGACAGGCTTTTGATTGAGGATGCTTTAAATGAGAATAATATACCCAGCGAAAAGCTGATATTTGTGTCTAACGGAGAAGAGCTAATGGAAAGGCTCAAGGCAAATGCAGGGCAACCTGCCATGGTATTTCTGGATCTTAATATGCCTAAGAAAGATGGGCGACAAGCTCTGAAAGAAATTAAGCAGGATGAAAGCCTCAAGCATATTCCTATAATAATTTTTTCTACCTCAAGCTCAGAGGAAGATATAAGGACCTCTTATAAAAACGGGGTAAATACTTACTTCACCAAGCCGTCTAAATACAGTGATTTACTGGAGATAATTGCTGCGGTTAAAGCATACTGGTGGGAAAAGGCATCTGTAGTCCGGTTTAATAATTGATAAGCTCATGAAATACAGTGGCAGCACTATCCAGGCGTGCCCTTCTTTCTTTTAAAATATTAATGTGTTCCGCGCCATATTGGTTATACACGGGAGGTGGATATTTTTTAAAAGCTTCATAAATAACAGAATCAGTCAACACATTTTGCACGTGCTTCGCTTTACTTAGAAATTCACTCAAAGGCACATGCCTGAGTATATATTGGTCAATATCCTTGGAGTTTCTGATCAACCCCGAAATATCATCATATTCCGGGTTAAAAGTCTGGAACTTATTGTTTATAGCAAGTGCTACATGGTTCAATATCCCGTCATCGAATTTAAAAAATGCCATATCTCTGTCCATGGCTATCGGCCTGGCAAGAGGTAGTTTATTTTTTGTGTTATATACTGCCCATTCATATTGTCCTCCGTGCCTGTCCCAGTCGCTGATCATAAAGTCCAGCAGCCGGCCCTCTAGGTATTTGAGTGAGTCTATCATCACACTGCTTTTCTTTGATCGCGCAATAACCTCTTCAGTGGAAATAATATGGTCAGGGTAATTGAAATTTTCACTGCCTTCCCATGACTGGTCAGGTTCTTCCTCCAGAATCATTACCCTCCCGGCTATTTGCGTTTGAATGATATCGGGCATCGTACTATCATAAGGTATGAGATACATCGTGGGCCTTGTGTGCAGTATACCTAGCGCCTCCTCAAAATGTTCTGTCACCAGTGCTCCGAAGGGGTTCAATGCAGATGCCTGGTCTCTGAATAACGGCCTTAAGAAAGAATACTGCAGAATAGCAGGCAAAGCCCTGGATTGATCTTTATTTACGGATCTTAAGGTGTATGTTCTGGAATCTTTTGCTTTTAATTTAATACTGAAAGTCTGTTGTCCTCCGCCTGCTTCATCAAAAGTCAATCCCCCATGAATAGAGTCGATATCAAAAACAGGAAGATTAATTGGTGTGGCCCATACAGTTCTGTAGTGTGGCCCTAAAATACGAGTGGTAATAGATCCGCGGTCATAAAAGTCTGATATTAATACCGTTGCAGTGTCACCCAGATGATTGATATTAAGTGATTGTTTAGCTCTTTGTAATCTGTTCTCATTTGAAAAAGCTTTTTTCTCCCTGCCGTTAAAAATGTTAGGCAATAGAAAAGCCAAAATCAGGACGAGTGTTAATATAAGTAGGGATGTACGTAATGCTTTGCTTCTCATGTTTTGCTATAATTACAGGCCACAATGATGCCATCCGCGTATTTGTGGCAGGGTCTTTCAATTTAGCCATACCTGCGGAATTACATGTGAACTTTGAGAAGGTAATTCCACATTCTTAATAAAAATATGTCCATAATACCAGTTATACATTTCGGCAGGATATTTTCAGTTTTTGCTCTAAAAAGAAAATTGAACTATGTCTATATTAATGATCATACTTACTTTATTGCTACCACCTTTGGCTGTTGCCATTCGGTTTGGAGTAGCTTCCAGTGCATTTCTCATCAATTTGCTGTTGACGCTCTTGGGATGGCTTCCGGGAGTGATCCATGGGTTCTGGATACAGGCGAAGAAACCTTAAAACTGCAAAGTGTAATGCTGTTTTCGCAAATCCGGGTTAAAAAATATCAGCCCCATTTGGTAAAGATCTATGCTTAAGCTTACCCGGTAATGGGAGCGTATTTCCTTCCATGCTTGTTCCATTTCCCCTGACCAGTGTATATCATCAAAAATAAAACAGGACTGGTCATGGATTTTAGAGAGCATGGTGTCGAAGTACGTGACAGTTGGCTCATACCTGTGATTGGCATCTATAAAAGCAACGTCTATAGGCTGTGAGCTTTCCACGAACGCCTGCAGGTTATGATCTATATTACCTTCTATAAGATGAATGTTATCAGTACCCATTTGTTGAAAGCTATGAGAGGCAATCTCACAAATTGCAGGAGAGCCCTCAAAGGTAGTTATCATACTATTTTTGTTATTGGCCAGGTACAAAGTGTTAATACCCAGAGATGTGCCAAGCTCTACAATATTTTTAGCCTCAAGGAACCTGCACAAACGGTATAGCATTTCTGAATATTTTTTACGGGTTAGGCCTTTGGATGCTATATCTTTAATCTTTCTGGTATTTCCACTTGCCACCTTAGAGCCCGCACCAAAATCAATCACTGATATGGCACGATCACTGGCTTTATATTGCCCCCTCAACCTTTCAATACTTTCGAAATGCTGTTGGTGGTTGTTGGGCCTAATAACACCAGTATAAAGCTCATAAATGAAAGGAGCCTGTAGCGAGTGTTTGTCTACTGCATTCAGCCAGTACTTTAGGTAGCTGGTAACCTGGTGAAGTTTCGACAATTTAATTCAGTTTGAACGGAGCCACCATATTGAATTCAGGAATAGTCACTTCAAACCTATGCCCGTCCACTATTCTTTCCATAAGGTAAGTGCCAAGCATTTTGCCAATCCCGGATTTTAGGTTGCAACCTGATACATATTGATGATATTGAGATGGCTCTAAAATAGGTTGTTGACCTACTACACCTTCGCCTTCCACTTCCCTGGATAAAAAGCCAGCATCATGTATATGCCAATGTCGTCTTAGCAACTGAATAGTATTTTCACTTTGATTTTCAATGGTAACCTTATAGGTAAATACATAATGGTACTGACTTGGGCTTGAGTAGGCCGGCTGATATTCGGTTTCCACACTTACCTTAATGCCTTTTGTTATTTCAGTTACCATAGTCGTTTTATTAATGCAAATGAGTAAAAATAGATTATTGCCACATGGAATTCACTGCAAAATTTTTTCCATTCTTCACATATCCCATAACTTGGCTCAAAAGTTTAAATCCAATTCTCTCTATAAAAACGGATTTGAAATATAAGAAGTTTTAAATTTAAATCTCAAATAAAATTTACTGAAAAAATATGGATGTAAAAATTGCTCCTTCATGGAAAGAACACCTTGAAAATGAATTTAATAAGCCGTATTTTCATAACCTGGTCAATTTTGTTAAAAACGAGTATAAAACCTATACAGTTTACCCTCCGGGAAAAGAGATTTTTAATGCCTTCGGACATTGCGATTTTGATGCTGTAAAGGTGGTAATCATAGGACAGGATCCTTATCATGGTCCGGGGCAGGCCAACGGTCTTTGCTTTTCAGTTAGTGATGGCATTAGAAAGCCTCCATCACTTCTCAATATTTTTAAGGAAATCAAAAATGATCTCGGTAAAGAGATACCGGAATCTGGTAACCTCGAACGATGGGCAGATCAGGGCGTTTTACTGCTCAATGCTACTTTGACTGTCAGGGCCAATACAGCGGGTTCTCATCAAAACAAAGGTTGGGAAGACTTTACAGATGCAGTGATCAAAAAGCTGTCAGATGAGAAGGAGGGGTTAGTTTTTTTACTTTGGGGGGCTTATGCACAAAAGAAGGGAGCTGTTATAGATGAACACAAACATTATGTACTCAAATGCGCTCACCCGTCGCCATTTGCTGCTGACCGGGGTTTTTTTGGATGCAAACATTTCAGCAAGACCAATGAATATTTAAAGAAAACCGGGAAAACTGAAATAGATTGGTGAGCAGGAAAGAGTTGTAAAAAAAATGATCCGAAACAAGTTTGTTCCGGATCATTTAAAAAGTTTTGTGCTATATGACTCTATTCTATCAGGTTGAAAAATCGTCTCCAGCGAATTTTTCCACTAAAAAATCCTTCTGTCGGATCTAGTGATAACCAGATAAAGAAACCTTTGCCTACAATGTGATCTTCTGGCACAAAGCCCCAATATCGTGAATCCAATGAGTTGTGACGGTTATCTCCCATCATGAAATAGTAATTCTGATTAAAAGTATATTCTGTCACCTCTTTTCCATCAATAAGAAGCTTTCCATCAACTATCTTGGCATCGTCATTATGATCATACAAAGTGATGATCTTGCCATAAGTAAGCAGGGATTTTTTGTCAATGGTTATGGTTTGCCCTTCCTTAGGGATTTCCAGCGGGCCATACCAGTCGGCATTCCATGGGAAGAGTTCCCTATCGTTAGGGAAGATCCTGGGTTCCCATTCACCTTCCTCATAGGTTTTATAGGGTTTGATCTCTTTTACAAAAGATTGTGCTTTAAGCTTTGTTGCTTCTTCATCAGTCAGGTAGAACAGTTGATAAACGCCACTCTGCCTGATATCAATGGCTTCCGGCTCCGATACATTGAGGTTTTCCAGTACCCTTTCGCTTAACTTGGTCTCGGATTGAACTACATAGGAGAACTGCATTTTTTCGGGATTGTCCAATGGTTTTTCATTGACAACAATCTGCTTATCAACAATTTTAAGTATGTCACCAGGCATACCAACACATCTCTTGATGTAGTTGGTCTTTAAGTCAACCGGGTAATCAATCCAGTTGTTCCTGTTGGGTTCTTCAAAGTTATTTTCTTCAATTCCAGGCACATTAAACACAACCACATCATTCCTTTTTACCTCTGAGATACCGGGCAACCTGTATTGCGGCAACTGAATCCAGTCCACATAAGAGGGAATATTGGTTCCCCAGATCTTTTGGTGAGTTAATGGTACCTGCAGGGGAGTAGCGGGTGTTCGCGTACCATAGTGGAATTTACTTACAAATAAGAAATCACCTACCAGAAGCGACTTTTCCATTGAGGGAGTGGGGATAGTAAATGCCTCCATCAACAACCACCTGATAATGGTGGCAGCAATAACGGCGAAAACAATAGCATCTACCCATTCTCTGGTTTTTGACTTAGGTTTTTCGTCTTTTTTCTTTTGCCAGAATTTCCAGTTCATTTGTTTTATTTTTGAAACGCTAAATGATTAGTGTTGCTTTGAAAACAAAGCTTACAAAGAAAAGCGTTTTTTGTTTAAAGTTTAAGAAAGTCTTTCATATCCAGAATGCCCTTTTTGTCTTTCAGCCACTCTGCTACCATTACAGCTCCTTTGGCAAAACCTTCACGGGAGTGAGCGGTATGTTTTATTTCTATATCGTCCACCGCTGAGCTATACTTAATGGTATGTGTACCCGGTACTTTGTCCTCCCTTATGGAGTTTATGACCAGGTCTTCTTTGCTGCCATAAGGTTTGTTGATCCATTGCTTTTTACCGGTGGCATGCTTAAGTATGCCTTCTGCCAGAGTAATGGCCGTCCCACTGGGGGCATCCTTCTTTTCTGTATGATGTATCTCTTCAATGTCTACATTGTACTCATCAAAGGCCTTCATGAGGGTAGCCAGTTGTTCATTAAGCTTAAAAAAGAGGTTAACACCTATGCTGTAATTGGATGCATAGAAGAAAGTGCCTTCTTTCTGCTTACACAGCGTTTCGATGTTAGCTTTTTTGTCCAACCACCCGGTAGTGCCGCTCAATGCTGGAATGCCATTATCAATGCAATACTTAATGTTATCAAAAGCCGCGTCAGGCTGGCTGAACTCAATAGCAACATCTGTATTGGTGCTATTGTGCTTTTTAATATCGTTTAGGTTATTTTCATTTATTTTACCAACAATATTATGTCCACGTTCTATGGCAATAGCTTCTATGGCTCTGCCCATTTTGCCATAACCAAGTAAAAGTATATTCATTTTAGAATTTTAGTTTTAAGGAAAGTCCGGCGTTATAGCCAAATGCTTCATTGCTAAATGAAGGCTCGAGAGATACTTGTAAATCCGGGTTAAGATCAAATTCTTTCAGGTGGGCATCAATGTGAGCATCAGCAATTTGAAGCAGATAGAGCACGCCTATCATAATCACATAAAAATCCCGGTCTCTTCGCTCACTGTCGAGATTGTTGCGAAGTTGTGTTTCATTGCCATACGGAGATGAGTATCCTGTATCGTTAAGTGTTTTAAACAGTTCAGTTCTTAACAGTGTATATCTGTCATTGTAGAAGTCTACAGCAAAACCCAGAGCTACAAACCCTCCATATACAATAGGTAATTTCCAGTATTTCTTGTTGTAGATCTGACCTGCTCCTGGCAGAATTGCTGCATAGAGCGATGCCTTACGGGGCACAAACTGATCTGCATAGGTCTCTATCTCCTTTACCTCAACATTTTCATCATTCTCAATGATGATCTGTTCTGTTTCTGTATTTTCAACTGTGTCAGGGTTTACCGACGGTGGTGTAATTTGCCCTGCTGCTATTGAGTAGCCAAATAAGACAGCTACAAGTATGAGATAAATGCTTTTCATTTAAACATTCAGGATTTCCAGTATCCTGTTGAGATCTTCCACTGATATAAAAGGTATTTTAATTTCTCCTTTTTTGCCATCAGACTTCACTTGTACTTTAGTGCCGAAGTGAGATGCCAGTTTGGTCTGTAGGTTAGCAATTTCCTTGCCACCTTCCGGTGCAGGTTTTTCTTCCTTCTCTTCTTTGCGGGGAGTCATGGCCTGGCGCACCAATTCCTCTACTTTCCTTACTGAAAGGTCGTGTTCTATTGCTTTTTTGAAGATATCTAGCTGCGTATCAATATTTTCGATATTAATGAGCGCGCGGGCATGTCCCATAGATAATTTCTTGTCTCTGAGAGCTGCCTGTATATCTGGCGGAAGTTTCAGTAATCGCAGGTAATTATTGACCGTAGTTCTGTTTTTACCAACTCTGTCACCTAACTCTTCTTGCTTTAGGTTACATTCGGTAAGCAACCTTTGGTAACTCAGGGCGATTTCGATCGAGTTCAGGTTCTCTCTCTGAATGTTCTCGATCAATGCCATTTCCAGCATTTGCTGGTCGTCAGCAGTTCTGACGTAGGCTGGTATTACTTCAAGTCCTGCAAGTTTTGAAGCCTGAAACCTTCTTTCTCCTGATATGAGCTGGTACTTGTTTTTAGACAGCTTTCTTACCGTGATGGGCTGTATAATACCTTGTACCTTGATGGAATCAGCAAGTTCTTGCAGAGCTTCCTGATCAAAATGTGTTCTGGGCTGAAACGGATTTACTTCAATTTCCTCAAGAGGAATGGAATTCATTGTTCCTGCAGAGGGATACTCTTTTTGCTCCTCCGGTTGACCTTTTGCAGGGGAATCTTCCAATAAAGCACCAAGTCCTCTGCCTAATGCACTTCTTCTCTTCAAATCTTTTTTCGCCATGCTTCCTCCTAATTAATTGATCATGAAATTCCGTTTTTTTCCATTATTTCCTTCGCAAGGTTCAGGTAGCTCAATGCTCCCTTACTTTCCGCGTCGTGTGCTATAGCAGGTACACCAAAGCTTGGTGACTCACTTAACTTTATATTTCTTGGTATTATTGTGTCAAATACTATTTTTTGGAAGTGGGTTTTTACTTCTTCCACAACCTGGTTTGATAGCCTCAATCTAACATCATACATAGTAAGCAGAATACCTTCAATCTCCAGTTCCGGGTTAAGTCGTGTCTGAATAATCTTTATGGTATTTAATAGCTTTCCTAAACCTTCAAGAGCGAAGTACTCACACTGAACAGGTATGATAACTGAGTCTGCCGCGGTCAGGGCATTGATAGTGATCAAACCCAATGATGGAGAACAGTCTATGATAATGAAATCATAATCTTTTTTCACCAGCTTTAGGGCATCTCGCATTCTTTCTTCCCTGCGTTCAATATTTACCATCTCTACTTCGGCACCCACAAGGTCGATGTGAGAAGGTAAAATGTGCAGGTAGTCAATGTCCGTCTCTGTAATAGCTTCAGTAACATCAATGCCATCCACCATGCACTCATATATACTTACTTCTACTTCTTTGGGGTTTAAGCCCAGTCCTGATGTTGAGTTCGCCTGAGGGTCAGCATCAATGACCAGGGTTCTATATTCTAAGGCAGCCATACTAGCTGCAAGATTGATAGCAGATGTAGTTTTTCCTACACCACCTTTTTGGTTTGCAATGGCAATTACTTTACTCATCGATTGATTATAAATTAATAGTTTCTCCTATACCCATCAATACCAACTCCTTACCATGACTCTGAAAAGCTGATTTTGCTTCTTCGTGGTTTATTTTTATGAGGGGGAAAGTATCATAGTGCATGCCGATTACTTTTTTTGTTCCCACAAAATCGGCAGCCTTATTAGCATCCTCTATACCCATCGTAAAATTACTTCCAATCGGCAAAAAAGCAAAGTCTATGTTGAACTCGTCCTCAATAAGCTTCATATCATAATGAAGTGCAGTGTCTCCGGCATAATAAAAGGTTTTACCTTCACTTTTTATTACATAACCGGCAGGGTTGCCGCCATAGCTGCCGTCGGGCATGCTACTGGAGTGTACCGCATTGACCATTTTTAAGGTGCCGAAATCAAAATCCCAACGTCCTCCGTGGTTCATTTGATGCCCGTTTTCCAGCCCTTTCTCGGCAAACCATGATATTACTTCAAAAGTTGAAATGATCTGAGCCTTATTGTTCTTATAAATATTTTCTACGTCAGCAATGTGATCCTGATGACCATGGGAAAGGATGATGTAGTCAGCTTTAATCTCACTGATGTTTATATCTTTTGCCAATTCATTGGGAGATATAAAAGGATCAAAAAGGAGTTTCTTTCCTGCGGTTGCAACTAGAAAACACGAATGTCCATAGTAAGTAACTTCCATATTTAACTGTGAGGTTTGGATTACGAAATCAGGGTTACAAAGATATAAGTTTAATTGAATTATGTAAGTTAATGTAACGACACTATTTGATGAAAATACAAAGAGGCTGTCTACGGAGTCTGGAGATAACCTTTAGCAACATAACCATAGCGGTTTTTAAAGGGCAACAGACTCTGAAGACAGCCTCAGAATAAATTTTTTAAACTAAATTATTTTTTCGATTTTCCCTGATTACTGGCCTTCATTGCCTCCTCAAGTTTTAACTGAAATTTCGATTTTTTCTTGTTAACATTCTTTTTCCTGTTCTCCTCGAGGATAACTTTGATTTTTTCTTCGTCAACAAATTTTCTTATCAATGCTTGCTGTCCAAAAGTTACAATGTTGGATACAAAATAATAGAAACTCAGGGCAGCAGGATAAGAGTTTAGTACAAACATAAATATTACCGGCATCAGATAAGAGAACGTTTTCATCGGCCCCTGTACGGTACTTACCTGCTGGTTAGACCATGTGTATAGAATGGTCGACATGGTCATCAATAACACGAAAAGACTGACATGGTCTCCATAAAAAGGTATGGTGAATGGCAGTTGCATAATGGAGTCATACGTAGACAGATCTTCAGCCCAAAGGAAACTTTCGCCCCTTAACTCAATGGATTGAGGAAAGAAATAAAACATGGCAAAAAGTATAGGCATCTGCAGTAGCATGGGAATACAGCCACTGAGTGGACTTACCCCTACTTTTTGATAAAGCTTCATTTGCTCCTGTTGAGCTTTGGTCATGTCGTCACCATGCTTTTCTTTTATTTCGTCCAGCTCTGGTTTCAGTACTTTCATCTTCGCCATAGACAGGTATGACTTATATGAAAGAGGGGAAAGCACAAGTTTAATGAGCAGTACCATGATGATTATGATCAAACCATAGTTGCTGATGAAGCCACCTAAAAGATCAAATAAGGGTATGATCACAAAGCGATTGATCCATTTCATAGGAGGCCAGCCCAGGTAAAGATTACTCTCAAAATCATCTGCAACGTCACCAAGGATGTGATAATCGTTTGGCCCAAAGTAATACGTATAAACAGCTTTTCCCGATTTAACATTTTCAGCAGGTATACTTAGGTTAACCTTTGCATATTTTACTGTAGACGGGTCATCAGGATCTATGGAGGTAGTGAACTTACCTTTGCCAAAGCTTTCGTTGGCTATTATACCTGCAACAAAGAAACGTTGTTTAATAGCCACCCATTTGAGGCTCTCCTCAACTACTTCTTCCTCTGTACTATTGCTTCCCTCTGCTAATCCCTCAAACTCTTCTTCAACGGTGTAGTAATTAATCGTAGAGTTCCTGCGGCTCATTTCCACATCTTTTTCCTGGGTTTTGATGCGGTCATACCACTGATAAGTCAGGCTTTCCTGCGAAATGTACTGATCCAGTCCTTTGAGTTCAAGAGCATAGCTTAACTGATAGCTTCCGTTAGACAGCTTATAAATGTGCTTTACGCTTTGTCCGGGACCAACATTAAGTGTGTAGGTGAGGACTGAAGTGTCGCCTACTGTCTGCGTATTAGCAGAATAGTAGAGCTTGTTCAGGTCTATTTGCTTACCTAATGAATTCAGAAGAAGAGCAAACTCGTTTCTTTCTTCATTGATCAGTACAACCGGCTCATCGGTGTAAGTTGTGAAATTCTTAAGCTCAACATTGTTGATCTTACCACCATGATTGGTCAGTGAAATTTTTACCAGGTCATTTTCAAGAACATTCTCTGTCGCAGCTCCGGAAGCACCATTGGCAAAAACACCGTACTTCTGCTGGTTAAGCAATGTCTGCACGGAATCATTTACTGTTTCTGTAGTTTGGGCTAAGCTATCGGGTGATTCTATATTTTTATCGCCTTCCGCAAGTTCCGTTACCGGAGTTTGCTCTTCTACCGGTATCGGCTCAGGTGAAAAGAAATAAAAATACAGCAATATCATTACTGCGATTAAAATTAAACCTGTTGCTTGGTTTCTATCCATTGTATTCTTTTAATAATTAACGCTTTGAGTTATTCTCTTTCTTGTGGTTCTGAGCAGCCTCTACGAATTTTACAAATAGAGGGTGCGGATTTAAAACTGTACTCTTAAGCTCAGGGTGGTACTGCGTACCAATAAACCATGGATGGTCTTTAAGCTCAACAACTTCAACCAATCCCGTATCAGGATTGATCCCGGTAGCCATTAGTCCTGCTTTTTCCATTTGCTCCAGATATTTATTATTAAACTCGTATCTGTGCCTGTGGCGCTCACTGATCTTTGTTTTCCCGTAGACAGAGCTTGTCTTGCTTCCTTTTTTCAAATCACAAGGATAAGCACCCAATCTCATTGTTCCACCTTTATCTGTTACTTTCTTTTGCTCCTCCATCAGGTCTATTACCGGATGTTTTGTTTTCTCATTAAGCTCGGTAGAAGAAGCATCTTTAAGTTTTAATACATTTCTGGCGAATTCAATAACAGCGCATTGCATGCCCAGACAAATGCCAAAAAATGGTGTTTTACTTTCCCTCAGGAATTTGACAGCCTCGATTTTTCCTTCCACACCACGCTCACCAAAACCCGGAGCTACCAGAACGCCATCAAATTTACCCAAAATAGATGCGCTGTTTTCTTCAGTGATCGTTTCAGATGAGATCCACTCTATATTTACCTTGCACTCATTTACCGCACCAGCATGGGTAAATGCTTCAACTATGGACTTATACGCATCAGGAAGCTCTACATATTTACCCACCAGGCCAATATTGACTTCGTCAGTAGGGTTTTTTAGTTTGCCCAGAAAGACTTTCCACTGGTCAAGGTTTGGTTCGTTTTTGTTGGGTATTTTCAATTTGGCCAGCACACGTTCGGCTAGTTTCTCCTTTCGCATCAGGATAGGCACGTCATAAATAGTATCTGCATCCAGAGCTTCGATGACAGAGTTAATGTGGACGTTGCAAAACAGGGCTAGTTTTTTTCTTATTTCCGGTGGAAGGTGCCTTTCAGACCTGCATACCAGGATGTCAGGCTGAATACCAGCCTCTAATAGTTGCTTGACAGAGTGCTGGGTAGGTTTTGTCTTTAATTCTTTTGCAGCGCTTAGGTAGGGGATAAGCGTGAGGTGGATAACAAGAAAGTTGTTTACACCCACATCCCATTTTACCTGTCGTACGGCTTCAATAAAAGGAAGAGATTCAATATCACCAACGCAACCGCCTATCTCAGTAATTACAAAATCATATTCACCACTTTCACCAAGCTGGAAAATGTTTCTCTTTATTTCATCAGTGATGTGAGGTACAACCTGCACTGTTTTACCCAGATATTCACCTTTTCTCTCTTTGGTGATTACGTTATTATATATTCGGCCAGTAGTAACATTATTGGCCTGTGAAGTTGGAGTGTTTAGAAATCTTTCATAGTGTCCGAGATCAAGGTCTGTTTCAGCCCCATCATCGGTTACATAGCATTCTCCATGTTCATATGGGTTAAGAGTGCCAGGATCTATATTAATATAGGGATCAAATTTTTGTATGGTAACTTTGAATCCTCTTGCCTGAAGCAGTTTGCCCAAAGAAGCTGAGATGATTCCTTTACCAAGAGAAGAAGTTACCCCACCGGTAACAAAAATATACTTTGCCGTAGCCATAAGTTGATTTAGTAGTATGAATTGCTTTAGAACTTATGGGGTGCAAAGGTACATGAATAACCTGAAATCGGTAATAGAAATAAGAAATTTTATATTGAACAAAAAAAGACCTAACCACTTGTCAAATATGGCTTTGTGAAAAAATCGGAAAAATCTAATTTGAGATGGTTACAAGAAAAACTAATATTGTATTCATTGTTCAAACAAGCTATATCCAAAAATCCCCCTCTGACCTATAAGTTTTGAGGATATATGCTTATTTTGAACTTTAATTACGGAGAATCTAACCAACCACCTTTAATGAAAGTTGTCTATAAACTTACCAGTCATTTATTTCTTCTTGTTTTATTGATTTTAGCGGGATTTGACGGCTTTGCAGGATTCAGAGATAATTGTGAAGAACCATTGTCTGCGAATAGCTATAATGAATTAAATTTATATAGTGCATCAGTTGACTTTACGCCAGGCTCTCTTTTTGCTGGTTTCGCAAGAACATCTTCCTGGTTAAGGGCTTCTATGAATGAAGCAGGTACTATATATTTTGCGCTTTATTCATCTAATCCAGGGACTTTGACAGCCAATCAAATTAGAATTGATGCTTTAAATCTTGGAGGAGTTACAGCTTCAAGAATCCGCGGACAGGCTGAAACTTTTTCTGCCGCTGATACTCCTGATAATCCTTCTTTTCCTGGGACACCATATACGGGAGCAAGATTTACAGGGTTAACTAATAATACTACTTACTATTATGCCATGGTTGCATTCGATGTTGGAGATGTGAATGCAGGTACCGTTGTGCAGGGTAGCGATGCTACTGCTGCACAAAATTGTTCTGTTGCATTTCCAAATAGTGGCCAAGCGGGGTCTGATGTTAATGTTTGTGGGCCACGTCAGGTTCAATTTAATTTAGTCTTGACCGGCATTGATTATGAGGATCCGTATACATTATCCTATCTATACTATTTTGACTATGAAAATTCAGGGTTTGGTACACCTACAATAGTTTCCCCTACATTGGACAACCCATCTGAGCTAAATGTGTCAAGTCAATCGTGGTCGGCATCTGCCAATTACACTTTTCCAGATAATGGTACGGATTGTTCATATCTGACAAGAGCGCATTTAAGATATACCGATAGTGGTGTTATTTGTACCAGTGTTTTTCAGGAACAAACTTATGAAGTTTTTGATGATCTAGCTAACGGAGCATTAGGACAGATTGATATTACGGATCCACTGGAAGGTGATGATGAGATCGAGGTATGCGAGGGAGAAAGTGTGACAGTTACTTTTAATAATGAGTCTACGGTAAACTGTGTGTCTCCGATTGAAGTTGATAAAAAAAATACCAGGATCAGATGGTATCAGTATATATACGGAGTTAACTCAGGTGATAGTGATTTTCTTGCAGATGTGGAAGTTGATGCTACTGCTGATGGAGAGGGTATCCAATCCTCTTTTCCTTACGCAGGTCCTATAAAAGTGCTTTCTTCGCCAGTTGATGAAAATACTCCATTGCCTGGAACTTATGACATTAATGTTCTTCCGACCAATGTGTACGCTCCATCAGGCAAACGGTTTGTTGTTCGATTAAGAATGTGGAATGTATGTAATCCGTATGATGATACACCTGGGCCAGAATTTCCTATAACCAATCTTACACCTTCTTCTGGGGATTTGGCAGATGGAGATGAAGCTCCTATCACCGATGATGCTACTATTGTTTTGGTTCAACAACCTCCAGTGGCTGTGGCTGTTGACAAAGAAATTTGTAATGGAGGTGTACTTCCGAATTTTGAAGTGACAGTTCCAGCTCCTGGAACTTTTGACATAATAAATTGGTATGATGATGATCCGTCGGCCGGTGGAAATTTAATTACTACCAACACTTCAACTACTTTAAGCGCAAGTTCTGGGGGGGTAAACAATAGTACTACTGCAGGTCAATATACAGTTTGGGTGTCGTATCAAAGACCCACGACTGGAGTAGGAACAGTATGTACAAGTGAACCAATTCCTACTTCTATTTATATTAGAGAAGATTTAGTTCAGCCTGATGCCATTAGTGGAAGTAGTGAAATATGTAACGGAACAAATAATGTTTCATTTTCTTTGCCAACTCCGGCGGCTCCCACAGCGATTGGAGGGATAACAGAATATGAATGGTCTACTACTGGTGGAAGCGGGGTAAACCTTAATGCCACGACAGGTCAAAGTATTACAGCAAATTTCAACTTAGGAGGATCATTCTCTTCAGTCACCAGAACAATCAGGGTGAGAAGAAAGTATTCTACAGCACCAGATTGCTATTCCAATTATCGAAATTTTACAGTAACAATATACAATACTACACTTGGAGGCATTATTAACTCAGACAACGTTATATGTGAAGGAGAGTCAACAGGAGTATTGACACTGACAGGGCATCGGGGAGACGTTGTGAGGTGGGAAAGGCAGGTTAATAATGGAGGGTTTGTTGATATTGGTAATGCAGGAAATACAAGCTTTCAAGAGACTTTGGTAGCTGAAGGTACGTATGATTACAGAGCAATAATTGAAAATGGAGTTTGCACCACCGAAACCAGTGCTGATGCAACAATTACGGTTAACCCCGTTCCTGTAAAGCCGACAATTACTGAGGTTGGAGATGGGACAAATATTTGTGCAGATGGTAGCCAAACCATTTTACAGTCTGATAATACCGATGGTGATGCGGATGAATATGCGTGGTTTAAGGACCCAGATTTGTCAACCCCTATACAACAGAATACGAGCAATCAACTGGTATTGGATTTAGTAAGTGAGTCTGGCAGATATTATGTACAAACAATTGGTATCGATCCAACAAACTGCGAAAGCCAATTATCTGATCCAATTGATATTGTTATCAACCCGCTTCCAACTGCTACTATAGCAGGTGGTGGTTCTGTTTGTGCTGGGAATCCGGCCCCACCAGCAGTAGTCACACTTACGGGAACAGGACCATATAATATTACCTATACCCGGGATGGGGTACCTGCCACTGTTAACGGCATCACTTCACCCTATACCATCCCCGGTTCTACATCTGTTGTGGATGGGTTGGATGATACCTACGAGATTACATCTGTCACTGATTTGGGTACATCGATAAATTGTACGGTTACATCCCCTTCAGCGAATATTACAGGCTCAGCTACAATAGCTGTAAGTGCTGTAGCTCCTCCGGCTATAGAATCTGTAACGGTTGAAACAGCAGTTTGTGATGATGGTGCTTCTACAGATGCGCCTGATATTATTATCGATTTATCACCAGATGATAATACACAGCAATATGACATTACCTATAACATAAACGGCGGTAGTTCAATTGTAATTACTAATCAACCGGTAGATGCCTTAGGTGTTTTTAGGATACAACCTGACTATACTGCGGATTTAGGAGGAACTCCGGGGACATATTCTTACGAGATTACATCAATTGTTAATGTAACATCTTCCTGTACAGCTACCGGTTTACCCTCAGGACCACATAATGTTATTATCAACCCTCGTCCTGCGGACCCAACGAATCCGGTTGATGCTATAGCTTGTTCTACCGATTTGACAGGAGCGACACTTTCTGTGGATGCTCCACCAGCAGGAAACATAATCCATTGGTATCAGGATGCTGCCTTAACTGTTGATGCTGATCCGGCTTTCGGAACAGTTTCCGGAGCTCAGGGAGAGTTATTTACTCCTTCTTCTACGACAACAGCAACTTTTTATGCTGTAGTTGAAAGCAATACTGCTCCAACCAATTGCGAAAGCTTAAATGCAGTGTCAGTGGTACATACGCAGGACTTGGCTCCTTCCTCTGCTGATGCAGATGCGGATGATGACCTCACATTATTAGAAACCTGTACAGACCAGATTACCTTGGGGGCAGTACCTGCTGATAATGGAGGAAGTGGCATATGGACTTACTC
Organism: Fulvivirga kasyanovii; assembly: GCF_009711405.1. Lineage (GTDB taxonomy): Bacteria > Bacteroidota > Bacteroidia > Cytophagales > Cyclobacteriaceae > Fulvivirga > Fulvivirga kasyanovii. Next base: position 42,648 of record NZ_SMLW01000675.1, read on the forward strand.
AGGTCTACTTTTTTATGAAGACTTTGAGTCATCTGCCAACGGAACAATAGTAGATAATGATCAGTTTGGCTGGTCAAGAAATACGAACTCACTTTCTTTAGATGCTGATACACATTTTGAAGTTCGCAATAACTATTTTGAAGCAAGAGATCTTGATGGGATTGATGTTGACTGGATTTCCAATGATATTGATATTTCCGGGGTTACGAATATAGATGTTTCTGTTGATGTTGCTGAAGCAGGAGTTCACGAAGGAGCCGATCATATAGAGATTTACTATCAAATAGATGCGAATCCAATTCAGCTCATAGCTAGTGTTAACAATAACTTTTCAACACCTGATGGCGCCTTTGTTAATTTGTCAGGTAGTCTTGTGTCTGGTGGAGGCAGTGCATTAAAAATTATAGTGCGGGTACAAAACAGTGCAAATGATGAATTTTTGCGATTTGATAATGTAGTTGTCAGGGATCAATCTGCGAATACTTTAAGCTTCTCTAATATTAGCGATGAGAATGCCGTTGTTTCCGGATTGCCCGTAGGTACCACAACACTTACCTGGACTGTTTCGAGTGCTTTGGGAGTTTGTAGTCCTACATCACAAACGGTGGACGTTATTCGAAACCCCTTACCAGTTGCTAACGATCCTCTTCCTGAGTTATGTGAGGAATTGCCACAGAGTAGCAATATAGTTACAGGGGTAGACTTAACCGCATATAATGATCAGATTACCGGAATTGTAGGCTCAACAGGGAGGATCGTGCAGTTTTTTACTGACCCACCTCCTGTTAATTTAATTGCTGATCCTACAAATGTTGATGTTAGTAATGGGACTATCATCTATACCAGAGTTACAGATACTGGTACTTCTGCAAATACGTCATGTGAGCAAGATGGGGCGATTACCTTTACTGTACATACACTGCCTGATGCAATAGATCAGGGTGCTACTAATTCGGAGACTGTATTTTGCGAAGAAACAGTAGGTAGTGGAGATAAAGATGACATTGACCTTACAACCTTAAATGACAATGTAACTAATAATTCGGCTGATAGAACTGTGGAGTGGTTTGTTGATCCGGGAGGTGTTGTGACAGTGCCTTCTGATCTTACGGGTTTTGAAATAATCTCTCCGGCTGATACGGATGTGGATGATGTTCAGGATGGAGACATTTTTTATGCTGTGATTACAGATAATAATACATTGTGTCAAGATATTGCAGCAGTTGAGTTTACTATTAATCCCAGACCGGTTGATAACTCAATTATTACACCGGATAATACGACACCGGCTTCTTATACTATTTGTAAAAGCTCAAATATTCAAATATTCCAGGTTGATGATGCTTTAAACCCTGGATCAACCTACAGTTGGAGTGTCCCGACCGGAACGGGAGAGTTTGTTCAGGTTGGTGGTAGCAATGACTTTTTTGTATTGCTCAGGTTCCCCAACGAAGTATTAGCGCCCGGACTTCCTGTTACGGTAACTGAAACATCGGCAGATGGTTGCGTTGGCAACACAAATACTATCATGATTATTGTTGATGACGCTCCAGCCAAACCAATAATCGCTGGTGATTCAGAGGTGTGCACTGGACAGCAAAACGTGGTTTATTCAATTACAGCACCAACAGGAGGCTCAACTTACACCTGGAATGTACCGGGAACCCTGGGTTCAATAGTTAGTGGTCAGGGAACGGATGAAATTGTTGTCAATATTGGAACAGCTACAGGTAATATTACAGTAACAGAAACCAGCTCTGCGGGTTGTACCAGTCCGGCTGCGGATCCTTTTGCAGTCACTGTCAATCCAAGGCCGGTTATGACTTCATCAAATGCAGAAGAGATATGCAGTGGAGGAGCTGTAAATAGTGTTCTGACCTTTACATCGAGCATTCCGGGAAGTACTTTTGCCTGGGAAGTGATCTCTAAGACAGGGCCAATAGGTGGAGCTTCTGTTGGTCAGACAGGAGCGGGAAATATTACTCAGGTTTTGACGAATACATCCGGTGCCGTTGGCTCAGTTACATATGAAGTTACACCGACCAGCCCGGATAATTGCGATGGAAATACTCAGGTAGTTGTAATTACGGTTAATCCTGAACCCGTTGGTCAGGATGACCTTGAACTGTATTGTAGTGATGTGCCTCTCAATTACAATATTCAGGTAGATAATATTAATGGCTTGGGTAATTCACTGGCAAGTGAGTTTACTTATACAGTAATCAGTAGCGACCCGGGTAATGTGCCTGCCGGCGCTGACCGCGCAGTGGCTTCAGGTGATCCAATAACTGATACTTATACCAATACAGGAGCAACAAATGTTGATATTACCTATACCATAACACCTTTTGAAACCACCTCTGGCAGTGGCTGTCAGGGTGCTGATTTTGATGTGGTATTCAGAATCCGCCCTGAACCGGTTATGGATCCAGCTTTATCTGCCCTGGAAGTTTGTAGCGATGAAATTTTGAACCTTACCCTGGCCACAAATGGCACTTCGATAGCAGCCGATCGCTATGATGTTTCTTTGGTAAGTCAGGATGCTAATTTAATTGGAACGCCTACTACAGGAGCAAATTTATCAGCAACGGCTCTGGTAAATAACAGCTTTGAAAATACCAGTAGCACGGATGGCACCATTATATATAGAGTGATACCAAAGAGTCCGGTGGCTAGTGGGGATTGTTCAGGAGATGCCTTCGATATTACGGTTACGGTAGCTCCTGAACCGGTAATGGATCCGGCACTGTCTACTTTGAGACTATGTAGTGACGAGCCTTTAAACCTTACCCTGTCCACCAATGGTACTTCAATTACTGCTGATCGGTACGATATTGCGTTAATAAGTCAGAGTACTAATCTAACAGGAACGGCAAGTACGGGTTCAGATTTGTCTGCAAATGCTCTGGCGGGGGATAGTTTCGAGAATGTAAGCAATACCAGTGGTGCAGTTGTTTATCGTATTGTTCCAAAAAGTGCAGTAGCAGATGGGGACTGTTCAGGTGATGCTTTTGACATTACAGTAACTGTTGACCCTGAACCCGTCATGGATCCAGCGCTGGCAGCAATAACCATATGCAGTGATGAAATATTGAACCTAACCCTGGCAACCAATGGTACATCAGTAGCTGCAGACAGGTTTGATGTGAGCCTGCTAAGTCAGGATGCTAATTTGACAGGAACTCCAACCGTTGGGGTAGATTTGCCCGCAAATGTGTTGGTTAATGATAGTTTTGAGAATGTTAGCAATACCAGTGGAGATGTAGTTTATAGGATAATACCCAAAAGTGCAGTAGCCAGTGGAGATTGTTTGGGAGACCCTTTTAATATTACCGTAACGGTGGACCCCAAACCGGTTGTTGATCCGGCCCTGGTAACATGGGAAGTGTGTAGTGATGAGATACTGAACCTGACATTAAATACAGATGGTAGCTCAGTTGTTGCCGACAGGTATGATGTTATATTGGTAAGTCAGTCACCGAATGTGATTGGAACTCCAACTACAGGGGTTGATCTTACACCAACTGCTTTGGTCAATGACAATTTTAGAAATGTTAGCGCCAGTAGTGGTAATGTTATTTACAGAGTAACACCTAAAAGTGCCGCTGCAGATGGTAACTGTATAGGAGAAACTTTTGATATCACAGTAACTGTCAACCCTGAACCGGCTATACACCCGGCATTATCCAGCCTTAATGTATGCAGTGATGATCTGCTTAATATAACATTAACAACTAACGGAACCTCGGTAGCGGCAGATCGTTATGATATTTCCGTAATTAGTCAGGATCCGAATTTGGCTGGCACCCCGACTGCAGGTGTCGATCTTGCTGACAATGCCCTTGCTAACGATACTTATGAAAATATCAGCGGTACCAGTGGAAATGTTATTTATCAGGTTATTCCAAAAAGTGCTGCTGCCGATGGTAACTGCCTTGGCGATGCTTTTACAATTACAGTAACTGTTGATCCTGAACCTGTAATTGACCCTGCTTTGGCAATACAGACCATATGTAGTGGAGATGTGCTTGGTGTTACATTGGCCACTAATGGTACTTCTGTTTCTGCTGATAGATATGATGTTGCTTTGATCAGTCAGGATGCAAATGTTTCGGGTACGCCTACAATGGGTTCTAATTTAAATGCTAATGCCCTTGTCAATGACGCCTTTGAAAATATAAGTGGAACAAGTGGCAATGTAGTTTATCGCATAACACCAAAGAGTGCCGTTGCGGATGGAAATTGTACAGGTGATGCTTTTGATATTACAGTTGTGGTTAACCCTGAGCCGGTTATGGAACCTTCACTAGCCACGTTGACCATTTGTAGCGAAGATTTATTGGGTATAAATTTAACAACCAATGGTACCTCAATCGGAGCAGACCGTTTTGATATTGATCTGGTTAGCCAGGATGCTAATCTTAACGGCACACCTACTACAGGCCCCGATCTTTCTGCTAATGCCATCTCCAATGATCTTTTTGAAAATGTAAGTAATACCAGTGGCGAAGTTATCTATAGAGTAACACCAAAAAGCTCTGTAGCAGATGGAGATTGTGTTGGTGATCCGTTTATAATAACAGTAACCGTTGATCCGGAGCCGGTAATGGATCCGACGCTGTCAGCATTGACTGTATGTAGTGATGAAATACTGAACCTGACATTAGCAACAAATGGAACCTCTATAGCGGCAGATCGCTATGATATTGGATTGGTAAGTCAGGATGTTTTTATTACCGGAACGCCTTCAACAGGATCTGACCAGCCTGCCAATGCTTTGATAAATGATAGTTTTGAAAACCTTACCAATACAACAGGCACAGTTGTTTATAGAATAACCCCTAAAAGTGCGGCTGCTGATGGCGATTGTACAGGAAATTCGTTTGATATTACAGTGACGGTTCAGCCGGAACCTTCAGTAGACCCTGCATTGGCAAATACTACAATTTGCAGTGATGAACCGTTGGGAGTGGTACTGACAACAGCAGCAGGTTCGATAGGAGCCGACCGTTATGATATAGCACTGGTAAGCCAGGATGCTAACCTGATCGGTGGCGCAACCACTGGGTCTGATCTTACCGCCAATGCAATAGCAACAGATAGCTATGAGAACACCAGTAACACCAGCGGGGATGTTGTTTACAGGATAACACCCAAAAGTGCAGCAGCAAATGGTAACTGCACGGGAGATCCTTTTGATATAACAATAACTATTAATCCTGAGCCTGTAATTGACCCGGCTCTAGCTACATTAACTGTTTGTAGTGATGAAGTGCTGAATTTAACATTGGCTACAAACGGTACCAGTATAGGAGCTGATCGCTATGATATAACTGTTATAAGCAAGGATGCGAACCTTACAGGTACACCAACAACGGGGACAGATATGGCCGCCAATGCCATTGTTAATGATAGTTATCAAAACGTCAGCAATCTTCCGGGCAATATCATTTATAGCATAACGCCCAAGAGCGCAGCAGCAGATGGAGATTGTACAGGTAATCCTTTCAATATTACAGTGACGGTCAATCCTGAGCCGGTTATTAACCCTGCCCTGGCGACAGCTACCGTATGTAGCGATGAAGCGCTGAACCTGACATTAAATACTAATGGTATAAGTATTGGAGCTGATCGTTACGATATTTCATTAATTAGTCAGGATGCTAACCTTTCCGGTAGCCCGACTGTCGGACCTGATTTAGCCGCAAATGCATTGGTAAATGATAGTTATGAAAACCTGAGTGCTACGCCGGGTAATGTAGTTTACAGTGTTGTTCCGAAAAGTTCTGCGGCGAATGGTGATTGTACCGGAGATGCCTTTACCATTACGGTAACTGTTGATCCTGAGCCTGTAGTTGACCCTGCTTTGTCCACATTGGCAGTTTGTAGTGATGAACCTCTGAACCTTACGTTAGCGACCAATGGCACTTCAATAGGAGCAGACCGCTATGATATTATAATGGTTAGTCAGGATGTGAACCTTACCGGAACAGCTACAGTGGGTGCTAATTTAGCCGCCAATGCTCTGGCAGGTGATAGTTTTGAAAACCTCACAAACATTCCGAGAAATGTAGTTTATGAAGTAACACCTAAAAGTGCAGCAGCAGACGGAGATTGTACTGGTGATCCGTTTAATATCACCGTAACCATCCAGCCAGAACCAGTTGTAGACCCTTCTTTGTCATCGCTTACGGTTTGTAGTGATGAAATACTGAACCTTACTTTATTTACAACTATAACCAGTATAGGAGCCGATCGCTATGATATTGCTTTGATAAGCCAGGATGCTAATGTAATAGGCACTCCAACTACCGGACCGGATATGGCCGCCAACTCTCTTATAAATGACAATTTCGAAAACACAAGTGCCACTCCGGGTACAGTGGTCTATGAAATTACACCTAAAAGTTCAGCCGCTAATGGTGATTGTACCGGCGATCCTTTTAATATCACGGTTACGGTTAATCCGGAGCCGGTCGTAGACCCTGCTTTGGCAACTTTGGATGTTTGTAGTGATGAGCCATTAAGCCTTACATTGACCACAAATGGTAGCAGTGTCGGAGCAGATCGGTATAACATTATACTTCTAAGCCAGGATGCCAATGTATCGGGAACCGCTACAACAGGAACTGACTCTGCTCCTGCGGCCCTCGTCAATGATAGTTTTGAAAATGTAAGCTCAACAACCGGTAATGTAGTTTATCAGGTAACACCCATAAGCTCGGCAGCCGATGGAGATTGTGTTGGCGATCCTTTTGTGATAACAGTGACAGTCCACCCGGAGCCTGTAATGGATCCTGTTTTGGCAGCAACTACCGTCTGTAGTGATGAGCCACTGAACCTGACCCTGACAACCAATGGAACCAGTATAGCAGCCGACAGGTATGATATAACCTTAGTGAGCCAGGATGCATTTATCACTGGTACAGCTACCGCCGGGTCAGACCAGCCTGCCAATGCTTTAGTCAACGACAGTTTTGAAAATCTGACCAATACTGCTGGTACAGTTGTGTATCAGGTTACACCAAAAAGCTCTGCAGCCGATGGAGATTGTATTGGTGATCCGTTTACAATAACCGTAACGGTTGACCCCGAGCCGGTTGTTGACCCCGCTTTGGCCAATATTACAGTGTGTAGTGATGAATTACTGAGTTTCAATCTGGCCACCAGCTCAACGAGCATATCGGCCAATAGATACGATGTTATTCTGATTAGCCAGGATGCCAATGTTATTGGAACACCAACTGTTGGGGCAAATGTAAGTGCCAATGCACTGTTTAATGATAGTTTTGAAAATACCAGCAATACACAGGTGCTATTGTGTATCAGGTTACACCAAAAAGTTCTGCGGCAAATGGTGATTGTACAGGAGATCCATTTAACATTACCATTACTGTTAACCCTGAACCGGTAGTTGATCCTGCACTGGCCAGTATTGAAGTGTGTAGTGATGAGGTATTGAACATTACTTTGAATACTAATGGAACTTCCATTGCCGCCGATCGATATGATGTTTCTCTTGTTAGCCAAAGTGGGAACCTAATTGGCGGGGCTACAATAGGAAGTAATCTGGCAGCAAATGCTCTGTCTAACGATAGCTATGAAAATGTTAGCGGAACAGACGGTACTGTGGTTTACAGAGTTACGCCAAAAAGCGCCGCGGCAGATGGTGATTGTATAGGCAATCCTTTTGATATCACAGTTACAGTTCACCCAGAGCCGGTAATTGATCCGACATTGGCTTCTGCAAATATTTGCAGCTCTGAGATTACCGGTGTGGTTTTCGATACCAATGGAGTTTCCATAGGAGCAGCATCTTATGATGTTGTAGTAGTAAGCCAGGATGCTGCGCTGAGCGGATCCGCAACGGTTGGACCTGGCCTTACTGCCAATGCCATTGAGAACGATGTATTTACTAACGTAACCAGCACGCCACTTACTATTATTTACAGGGTAACCCCAAGAAGTGCAGTGGCAGATGGTGACTGTATAGGTGATCCGTTTGACATAGCCATTACAGTTGACCCCGAGCCAGCATTGAATCCAGGACTTGATAATAATGGGTGCAGTGATGAAATTACCAATATCACACTGAGTACCAATGGCCTTTCTGTGGCTGCCAACACGTATCGTTTAGAAGGCGTTAACATTCCGGCTGTAGCAGGCTTCTCTGCCGCACCGGGCAATGCTGTAGTGGGCTCTACCGGAAACCTGAATTTGATCAGAAATGACGTATTCACCAATACCTCTTCGGCGCCTGTAACAGTCACTTACCAGATCAGGCCGATAAGTGTAGGGCCGCTGTCTTGTGAGGGGGCCATAGAAACGATCGATTTCGAAGTATTGCCAGAACCGGTATTGGATCTTTCTTTGTCTCCTGCACCGGTTTGTAGTGATGTGGCATTTGGTTATACATTAAATACCGTAGCCAGTTCAGTCGCTGCAACCAGTTATAATATAATCAGTGTAACCGCTAACCCTAACCTGACACCGGTAGTGGTTACTACAGGTAATGGTTTGCCCGCCAATGCACTGGCCGGGGATATTTTTACAAATACCACAAGTTCACCGTTAACTGTTGTTTATCGCATAGTTCCTGTATCAGGAGACAATTGTCAGGGTGATGCTGAGGACATAACTTTTACGGTTAATCCTGCACCGCAGATGGCAGACCTTGATAACACGGTTTGTAGTGACGAAGCCTCAGGTATAGTACTGGCAACTACAGCTACCAGTGTAGGTGCTGCAAGCTACGAAATCATGGATATCAGAGTGGCTGCCGGTTTGGTGGCAAATGCAGGAAATGCAACGGTTGGTTTAACTACGGATGTTAATGAAATAGCCGGAGACATTTTCACTAATAGCACCAATGGTCCCTTGACAGTGGAGTATGATGTAGTGCCAATTTCAGGTGCATCTTGCAGAGGGCCAGAGACGCCACCTGCAACCATTGTGTTAACTATTGAGCCAGCAATTGTAGTTGATGACCCGGCTGATGAGAACCTTTGTAGTGGAGAAACAACGAATATCACGCTGACTTCACCAACAAATCCATCTTCCGGAGACGTAACCTTCAATTATTCTGCGGTAGCATCAGGCGCCGTGACAGGGTTTATTCCTGCATTAAATAACCTTCCTGAGAATTTTGTTATTGCTCATACATTGGTGAACAATGACAATACTCCACAAACGGTTACTTACACCATTACTCCGGTAGCTTCTGCGGCCAATGAAGGAGCAGGGTGTAACGGAGCTTCGGAAACTGTGGTAGTTACAGTAGAACCTCGTCCTGTGATGAATGTTTCATCTACGGTTCAAACCGTATGTGAGGGAGATGCTACTTCTATCGAGCTGACAACACCGACGACACCTTCATCAGGTAATGTGTTCTTCCGACTGGATAACGTAGTGGCTAATGGAGGTGTGACAGGCGCATCAACGATTGGGGATATTTTCAATGATGGAGATTTCTTGGCCGATGTATTAAGTAACCCGAGCAATTCACCGCAGCAGGTAAAATATACATTTACCCCTGTAACTTCTGCTAGTTTGGGAACGGGAGGTGCATGTGAAGGTGCTTCCGTAGATGTAACGATTACAGTTAACCCCGAACCTAACGTAGTTGCAAGCCAGACTACTGTGGATATTTGTAGTGGAGACATCCTGAACGTGTCTTTCTCAGAGCCTCAGGGCATCGCCAACACCTTGTTTAAATGGACAGTAGCTGATAACCCGAATGTAACCGGAGAGAGCGATGGGTTTGGTAACCTGCTGTTCCAGGTTCTTTTTAATAGTGGCAATACACCAGAAACCTTGATCTATACCGTTACGCCAGAAACCAATGGCTGCGAAGGACCATCTACTACAGTTACGGTTAATGTTGCCCCGACTCCAAACATTAATGTGGCCTCTAACTTTATCTCTGTATGTGAAGGAGATCCTGCAAATCCGCTTTCTATAGAGTTGGATGGAGATGTAGCCAGTACAACCTTCTTCTGGACGGCAACATCATCTAATACTGATATATCGGGATATTCAGGTGGCTCGGGTACTAATGGAGACTTTATCAATCAGGTGATTTATAATGATGGCATAGCCCCGGGAACAGTAACCTACACCATCAGGCCTGTAGGTCCTACAGGGTGTCAGGGTGCGCCACAAACGGTGATTGCAAGCATCGGTCCGAGAATTACTGGCCAGTTCCTATCATCGGATATTCCGAAATGCAATGATACTAATCCAACCTTCTTAACTTTGCAGTTCACCGGAATACCGCCTTTTGAGATAGAGTACAGCGATGGTGCCACTACAACTTTATTGACTGGTATCCCCAATTTTCATGTTCTTCAGGTTAACCCAACGGTGACAACAACTTATTCCATTGTATCTGTCACGGATGCTAATGGATGCTCAGCGTTACCTGCCAATCAAACTGGTACGCAGGCGGTTACGGTGACAGTTAATGAAGTAGACGCGACATTTCAGGTTGTAGGCGATGACACTGGGTGCTCTCCTCTTACAGTGAATTTTTCTTTCAATCAAGAGGCAGGTGTTGATTATACTTGGTCATGGTTTGATGGCACCCCTGACGAAGACATAAATGCTACTACGACTGTGAACGGACAAATTGTTACTCATACATTTGAGAATTTTTCAACATCATCAAATTTTGAAGCTCAAGTTCAACTTGTTGCGACTAAAGGTAGTTGTGTCGATTTTAGTACTAAAACAGTTACAGTTTTCCCTACAATAAGACCAAATGTAATTGCCAATAGCCCAACCACCATTTGTGGTGGAGGTAATGTTTCCTTTAGCAACTTTACCCTTGGAGCAAGTACGCATAAGTGGTTCTACAGAAGGCAGGGAGTGAGTGAGGAGATTGATGTGAGGGCGACCGCTGCTGGAGTGAACTATGATTTGGTCAATACATCTTCTCAGAATCCGATAATTTATGAGGTGGTGTATCAGGGAGGTAATGGTAATTGTAGCATTGAGGAGGTAATACCGGTAACGGTTTACAGAGAGGTTACACCATTATTCACTGTAAATAACCTCACGGAGTTCGTAGGAGGAAGTGCAACCTTGAATCTCAGCAATGCTTCCAGTCCGTTAGATGATACAGATTTCGATTACAACTGGTCATTTGGTACAGATGCATCACCGGCGACTGCATCAGGTTTAACACCTCCGACAGTTACTTATACCTCACCAGGACCTAAGACGGTTACTTTGACCATTACTAACCCGGATGCAGCGGCAGCGGGACTGGATTGCGAGGTGAGCTACACGGAAATTATCAATGTAATATTGCCGCCGATTGTAGCAGACTTTAAAGCTACTCCGGTTGCAGGATGTATGCCATTGGAAGTTTCCATTACTGAGAACAATTCAACAGGAGATGCATATGCCTGGGAGGTGGTCAACCAGTTAGGCAATACTATACTTACCTCGGCAGAAGCTAACCCCACCTTTGTGCTGGTTACGCCAGGTACTTATGATATTATCCTGACAACTTCAAATACCATTACCGGGCAGACTGCGGTGGCTACTCAGTCGGATATAGAGGTGTACGAGCTGCCAATTTCTTCATTTGACCTTAGGCCTGATGTGATTTATTTGCCAGATCAGCCTATGAGGACGTTTAACTATAGTGATGGTGCCAATCAATACCTTTGGGATTTTGGAGATGGAGCAACATCAGATGGGTTTGAACCGGAGCATCTTTACACTTACGAAGGTGTATTTACGATAACCCTTGAGGCTTCAATGGATTACGGTGATGGTGTGGTTTGTTCTGATACAAGTACACAAGAAGTGGTGGTGCAGGAGGGAGGCGCTACGCGTATTCCTAACGCATTTACCCCTGACACTAACGGGCCATCCGGGGATGGAAGGATCACCAACGAGGTGAACAATGATATTTTCCTTCCTATCACACAAGGTGTGGAAGAGTTCCAGATGCTGATCTTTGATCGCTGGGGCAGCCTGATCTTTGAAAGCAATGACCAGACTGTAGGCTGGGATGGATACGATGCGAATGGCAATCTGTTACCGGCAGGAGTATATGTTTATAAGCTCACGCTGAGGCTATCCAATGGAGATAGAACTACCAGAATTGGAGATGTAACGTTGATTAGGTAAATTGAATTATTGAGGTAACTATGTTAAAAAATATACTACTTGTTCTATTTCTTGCAGTAATAACCATAACTCAAAGCTATGGTCAGGATCCGCAATTTTCGCAGTATTATGCGGCCCCTTTATATCTGAATCCGGGGTTTACGGGTATTACACCGCAGCAACGTCTTGTAGCGAACCACAGGGTACAGTGGCCAAACCTTCCACAGGCTTTTTCTACCTATTCATTTTCGTATGAAATATTTGTAGATGAACTGAAAAGTGGTTTTGGCGTGCTGGCAACGACAGATAAAATGGGATCGGCAGGTTGGAGAACAACTTATGCAGGGCTTTTATATTCGTATAAGGTAAGGATTAACAAGAATTGGGTATTTTCACCCGGTCTGTACTTTTCGTATGGCAGCAATGGGATAGACAGGTCTAAATTACAGTTGCGCGACGGACTTGAATTTGATGGTCAATCCATAGACCCTGATCTCAATAAGCTGGGCAACCAAAACTACTTTGACTTTTCCTCGGGCGCAGTTTTATATAACAGAAGCCTTTGGTTCGGCGTTTCGGCTTATCACCTGAACAGGCCAAATCTTTCCATTCTCGGTGAGGAGAGCCGGTTACCGGTAAGGGTAAACATACATGGAGGAATGAAATTGCCCCTGTACAATGGGCCAAGGACGATTTCAAAGGTTTCTTACCTCACACCTTCATTTGTATACCGTATGCAAGGGCCGTCGTTCCAGCAGTTGGATGTTGGGCTCCAATACCATGTCGATCCTATCGCCGTAGGAGTTTGGTATAGAGGTATCCCTATCAGCGGGTCTTTCAAGTCAGGAACTGAAACCATTCAGGTGGTGCAGCAGGATGCTTTGGTCTTTGTTATGAGCTTATTATTTGGTAACTTTCAAGTAGGGTATAGCTATGATTTTACGGTGTCGAGGCTGAGTACTTCTACCGGAGGGTCGCACGAAGTATCTATAATTTACGAATTTGTAGCTAAATCTATCAGACCGGGAGTAAAGAGAAAGAGTAAGCTGATCCCTTGTCCTTCATTTAATAGCAAAGAAGGCTTCTGGAATTAATAAGGTCCGGAAGCACAATTATAACTTTAGTATTTTCATTTTAAAGGCCAATTCCGCAATTGGTCGACATAACCCTGTCATGCCAGGTTTCCTTGGCCGACAGGTTCGTATCAATTGATGTCTGTGCTTGGCTTTGAACATTAACCGGGAAACGTTTGAAGCTGATGAACCTTAAGAGATTAACATTTCTTATCCTTTTTTTATTGACCCTTGTCTTTCAGAAGTCTGTTGCTCAATGTGGGGGGCAGATCATGGAACCTGGTTTTGCCTTTTTAACCAGTAGCCGGGGGTGTGCCCCTTTCAACGTAGGTATTGAAACGCTTTATCTGGCTGCCACTCCTGGTACAGTATACTATGTGGACTGGGGAGATGGTACACCTGAAGAAACTTATGTGCAGACCAATGCCACAGGAGTCACACTAACCCACGTTTATCCCAATTCACCCGTAGAATGTGGCTACGATGTAATTATTGATGCAGAGAACGGATGCAATCCGCGAGGAAGTGTTGTGCCCATCGAGACTCAGGTAGTGGTCTGGACCAACGATGTGCTGTCCATAGATCCAGGTGTTTTCAGGGTTTGTCAGGGGTATGCTGCTGATGTTCAGTTTATAGATAATAGTGACTGGAATTGCTTCCCTCGGCCAACAAGGGAGAACGGGGAGCCCAGATGGATTCAATGGATATACGGCACGGGAGCGGCTGCTAACAGAATTCCCGGTATAAATGTTAATAGCGTGACTCCTGCTGCCTATCCTTACCAGGACCCTGCTCCAGGCATGAACCCAAAATATCCTATATATGCTCCGGGGGAAGTAAGCCTGCCAATCAATGTGCCGGCAACAGCTCCTGCCGATATTGGTAAGGAGTTTCAGATAACATTAAAAAACTGGAACCAGTGTAATCCTTACGATAATGATATCACAGATGGTAACGCATTTAACCCGGTAAGCGGAGACCTTGTAAACGGAGATAATGCCCCGCAAACCCTTACGGCCAGAGTTGTAATTGTAGATGCTCCTCAGCCAGACTTTCAAACGCGCCTGGGCAATGCCGCCGGCCCTGTGCAAAGTACATTTTGTGTAGAGGAGGATATTTACTTCGAAGATCTTACACCTCCCATAGCAGGTGCTGGTTTTAATTATACCTGGGAATTTTATGATAACAGCACAGGTACGGGTACCCCAGTGTTTACAAGCAATGCTGTAAATCCAATTTATGCATACTCCACTGGAGGACAGAAATTGATACGCCTCATGGTTCATGATGGTAATGCTGCCGGGAACTGCGAGGCTATATATGAAGACCTCGTGTTTATCTCACCAACACTGATCGCCAATATTGGAGTTTCTGATCTTTCAGATAACCCTATAGCTCCATTGTTCTGTCAATCTACTGCATCACCTGTTAATTTTGATGTACGTTTCACCGATAACTCGACCGGTGTGCCAAATCCATCAACTCAGTGGAGGTGGGAATTTTATGATGAAAATGACGTATTAGTAAGGGAAGAACCGGGAGCCGGGGCTTTTTCATCTACTGAACTTGGGCCGTTTGATGAAGTATTTACCAATGTAGGCACTTATCGGGTAAAACTACTGATCAGGGATGTCGGAACTTCATGTGTCAGTGAGGATGAAGTCGAAGTGATAGTGTATGAGAACCCAGTGGCCAATTTTTCTGCGGACAGGGTTTGTGAAGGCAACGCAACTTCATTTGAAGATCTTTCAACTTTAAATCCCATCAATGGGGAAAGTATAGTGAGTTGGGAGTGGGATTTTGATTACGATGGAGTTACGTTTAGCAAGGATGCTGCTTATGATAACCAGACCAGTTTTACCAGAGCATATGCAGCTTCTGGTACTTATGAGGTTGCCCTGAGAGTTACCACTGATCAGAACAGTTGCTCCGACATCTTTACACAAACAGTAACAGTTGATCCATTGCCATTGGCAGACATTACACCTGACCAGACCTCAGGGTGTAGTGAGTTGCTGGTCAACTTTACCAATAATGCCGTAGGCTCTCAGCCGGATGTTATCAGTCAATATATTTGGGAAATTGATGCGGGTTCCGGCTACGTGGTAGATTCTATTCAGAATCCTGCCGATCCGTCATTCACAAACATATATGCGAAGAGCTTTGCCAATCTTACTACCACGAATAAAATCTATAATGTAAGGTTGAGGAGTATCAGTGTAAATGGGTGCGAGACGGTAAGTGCGCCAGTTGCGATTACCGTACTGCCCGGGCCGAGATCAGGCTTTATGTCACTTAATTACTCTCCGTTTGATGATAACTGCTCTCCGGTAAATGTTGATTTTGAGGTAGATAGCGAAACACAATCGCTCAATCCTGTTGATTATCAGTGGAGGATAGATGACAGTAATGGACTGGTTTACCAGGAAAATACTGGAAGTACGCCGGCATTTAATTATCAGTTTGTCAATGATACGCAATCGGTTAAAAATTTCTATGTGACCTTAAATGCCACGCTTGCCAGTGGTTGTAGTGGTGACTCTACAAGGATAATCAGGGTAAACCCGGTACCGAGTGCCAACTTTGATATTGATACCCTGGAAGTCAATTGCGACCTGATGCGTATAGAATTTGAAGCAGCACAGAAGGGGCTGACCACTTATGAGTGGGAGATAAGGGAAAACGGGGCTATAACTTTCTCATCTAATGCTGTGGGAGATAGGTTTGAGCATGTTTTCAATAAAGTAACTGCGGATGTCAATGTAGAAGTACGTTTACGTACAACAAATTTTGCTAACTGCGAGAGTGACATTGAAATTCAAAACTTCATAGTTCCTCAGCGGGAGGATATTAATGTGGCCTTTACTGCTACTCCGCTAAACCAGACATTGCCTTCATCTACAGTGTTTTTAAGCAATACTACGAATAGCGGCCCATGGACATATTTATGGGATTTTGGAAATGGAGATACTTCAACAGACCCAGCCCTCGGTCAATATGAATATGGTACTTATGGTACATATACAATAACCCTGACAGCCAGCTATGGTGACTGTTCTGAGTCTCAGGCTGTAGTGGTTACGATAGATCCGATTCCCCCCGTGGTTGATTTCGATTATGATCCGGCATCTGGATGTGCTCCACTGACGGTTAACTTCACAAATCTTACACAATATGCAGAGCCAGGTAGTTATTTCTGGCAGTTTGGTGTGGATCAGGGAACTTCCAATGCCATTAACCCATCATATACCTATTATGAGCCCGGCATTTACACCGTCAGTCTGTCTGCTACTAATGTGCTTGGTGATACCATTACAGAAACCAAGCCTCTGATCATAGAGGTCTTTGAAAGTCCAAATGCGCAGTTTGAAGTAAGGCCTAGCATCGTTTACATTCCCGATAACCCGCTATACATAAAAAATAACAGCTTTGGTGCTACATCGTTCTTCTGGGATTTTGGTGACGGAAACACTTCCGAGGATGATGAACCTGTACATTACTATGAGGAGGAAGGTGAGTACGACATTATGTTAATAGCTATCAATGAAAATGGCTGTCGCGATACTACCAGAAGGGAAAGTATAGTGAAGACCATCAATGGTGGCAGGATATTGATACCCAATGCCTTTTCTCCAAACCTGATAGGGCCTATTGGAGGTGAAGCAGGCGGGATAGCGGGTACGAATGACATCTTCCTGCCAATTTCAGAAGGAGTTACTGAATTCGAAATGCTGATTTTCAACAGATGGGGAGAACTCTTATTTCAAAGTAATAATAAGAATCTGGGCTGGGATGGATACTACAAAGGAAAGCTTTGTCCTCAGGATGTATATGTCTATAAGCTCAACCTCACCTTTGAGGATGGTACAAGAACGACCAAAATGGGAGATGTGAATTTGATCAGGTAATTATGAAGAAGAGAGTACTTTTTATCCTTTTAATATGCTTATCGGTTGAGGTGTTGGCGCAGGATCCGCATTTTTCACAATATTATTCCGCACCACTGTACCTTAACCCGGCTTTTTCCGGCACTGGTTCAGGGCACCGGTTTATAGCTAATTACAGGAACCAATGGCCTAATCTGGCTAATGGTTTTGTGACCTACTCCTTTTCGTATGATTTTAATCTACAGGACTTGAGGAGTGGTGTGGGTTTGCTGGCTACGGTTGATAAAGCTGGTTCTGCAAATTTACGGTCAACTTCGGTTGGGTTTATATACTCTTACAAAGTCCAGCTTTCTAATAAATGGGTGATGACACCGGGCCTGTACTTTGGCTATGGCCACAGGAATATTGATTTTAATAAGCTTGTATTTGGAGACCAGCTAGAGTTTAGCAACGATGGGCAAGTCCCAACGACAGATCCCACTTTTGGGAATCTGGGAAGTACCGGATATTTTGATTTTGGCACAGGTTTTCTGGTTTATAACAAGACATTTTGGGCGGGGTTTTCAGCACATCATTTAAACCAGCCCAATCGGTCATTGTTGGGAGAGGAGAGTGAGATCCCGATAAAAACATCTATCCATGCGGGTGTGAAAATCCCCTTGTACAATGGCGTGTTTAAGCGGGATAAAATTTCAAGCATAGCACCATCGTTTGTTTACCAGAATCAGGGAAGTTTCGACCAATTGGATGTGGGACTACACTTTCTCTATGAACCGGTAATGATAGGTGTCTGGTATCGTGGTATTCCCATTCAGCAAAATACAAAAGATAATATAAGTCAGGATGCCGCAGTCTTGATTCTGGGCCTTCAGTTTGACCAGTTTGAAATTGCCTATAGCTACGACTTTACTATTTCTGAGCTGGGCACTATATCAGGAGGTGCTCATGAGGTCTCGTTGAAATATAACGTGGATATTGCCCTGCGGTCAAAGACCAAACGTAAAGATAAGTTCATACCCTGTCCCACGTTTGTTAAATAGTCCTTTTCAAGGTAGGTTATAAATGCTAAATTTGCATTTTATTAATCTAAACGTTATGCAGGCTTAATTTTAAGCCTAAGCTCTATGGACTATTCTGCCCAAATCCTTAAAAATCCAATATTTAAAATAGTTAGTGAGGCCGCCGTTGAACTTCAAGTGGAAACTTATGTTATAGGCGGTTTTGTACGGGATATTTTGTTGAAAAGGCCCTCGAAAGATATAGACTTTGTCTGTGTGGGGAGTGGTATAGCGCTGGCCAAAAATGTAGCAGACAGGTTAGGCAATGCCCAGGTGAATGTGTTTAAGAATTTTGGTACGGCCATGATCAGCTACAAAGGTTGGGAGCTTGAGTTTGTAGGAGCCAGAAAGGAATCATACAGAAAAGAAAGCAGAAAGCCCATTGTAGAAGATGGCACGTTGGAAGATGACCAGAACAGAAGGGATTTTACTATCAATGCCCTGGCCATAGGGCTGTCAAAGGATAACTTCGGCAAACTTATAGATCCGTTTGACGGGCTTAAGGATCTCAAAAGGAAGACCCTCAGAACACCGTTAGACCCGGATGTGACTTTTTCTGATGACCCGCTAAGAATGATGCGGGCTGTTCGGTTTGCTACCCAGCTTCATTTTGATATAGAGCCCGATACTTTTGAAAGTATTATCAAGAACGCTGAAAGGATCAAAATTGTATCTCAGGAGCGCATAACAGATGAGCTTAATAAGATCATTCTGGCGGATAAACCATCTTATGGATTTAAGCTCCTTTTTCATGCGGAATTGCTGAAGCTCATCTTTCCTGAAATGGTTGATTTACATGGAGTGGATATTATTGATGGGAAAGGCCACAAAGATAATTTCTATCACACGCTTCAGGTACTTGATAACACGGCGGATAGATCCAAAGACCTTTGGCTCAGATGGGCAGCCATACTGCACGATATTGCCAAACCAGCCACTAAAAGGTTTGATAAGAAAGCAGGCTGGACCTTTCACGGGCATGAGGACAAAGGCGCACGAATGGTGCCTAAGATATTTAGGAAGCTCAAGCTGCCTTTAAATGAAAAGATGGATTTTGTTCAAAAACTGGTCCGGCTGCATTTAAGGCCTATTGCCCTGGTGAAGGAAGATATAACCGATACAGCTATCAGAAGGCTGCTATTTGAAGCAGGTAACGATATTGAAGACCTGATGAAGCTTTGTAAGGCGGATGTTACTTCTAAAAATGATGTAAAAGTAAAGAAATACCTCAGCAACTTTAAAAAGGTGGAAAAGAAGATGCGTGAGGTCGAGGAGAAAGACCGGGTAAGGAACTTTCAGCCACCTATCACCGGTGATGAGATCATTCAAACCTTTAACCTGAAACCTGGCAGGATCATAGGCGAGATTAAAGAGGAGATTAAAGAAGCGATACTCGACGGTAAGATCAGGAATAACAAGCAGGAAGCGTGGAAATATATGTTGGAAGTGGCTGAAAAGAAAGGTGTTGAACTCAACTAAATTAATTAGATTTGAGCTTTTGCAATTTAACAAGATAGAAATGATAAATCTAAAAAGTGCATCTCTTATACTGTTATTGGTAGGATTTATATCGGGTTTGCATGCCCAGGAAACTCCACAAACCGAAGGGCAGAAAACTATGTCTGCCCAGCAGGTACTCTCAGCTCACTATGCCGGGGTTTACCAGATGGCCATCCGCTACAATGACTATGGTATGGCCAAAAATGCATTGTACAACCTTTATGTAGAGAACCCTCAGAATGACTCCATTCTTTATTCCCTGTCAGCTTTGTACCTCCAGTCAGGTCAATTTGCTTCGGCTGCTATTTCTGCCCAGGATGTGTTATCCATGCGCCCTAAGCATACCGCTGCTATGGAGATAATGGCTGTGGCATACGAGAATTTGGGTTTGAAAGATAAAGCTTTGGATGGTTATGAGTCACTGTACCTGCAGACTGACGATTATCAAACACTTTATAAGATTGCTTTCCTACAATACGAACTTGGTCGATTAAAGGAAAGTAAAACCAATATTGATATTTTGCTGGGTAAGAAAGAAGCCGAAGATCTTGAAGTGGTTTTTGATATTGGGAATCAGCAGCAAAAAGAATTTCCTATAAAGGTGGCTTTACTTAACCTGAAAGGACTTATTGCGAAGGATGAAGGAGATAAGGCCTCAGCCAAAAAATATTTCAACGAAGCCCTTA
Organism: Fulvivirga kasyanovii; assembly: GCF_009711405.1. GTDB lineage: Bacteria > Bacteroidota > Bacteroidia > Cytophagales > Cyclobacteriaceae > Fulvivirga > Fulvivirga kasyanovii. The sequence goes on from NZ_SMLW01000675.1 coordinate 62,972, forward strand.
CCATTTCCCCCGATTTTTCTTTTGCAAAAGAAAATCTGCAGAACATAGATAAATAATTGCCTGCCCGTGCAACCCCAATACTTCCTTTCCTGTCTATAGCATAGGAAAGGAAGTATTTATTTGGGAGAGAAATTTCAAAATATTCATGCTGACGTTATAGCAAGGTGCCTGCAAGGTGACAGGTACGCCCAAAGCCAGTTGTATAAACTTTACTCAAAGGCTATGTTCAACGTGTGCTACCGCATGACCAATAACTTTGATGATGCAGAAGACGTGTTGCAGGAAGCCTTTATCAGTGCTTTTAAAAACCTTCAATCCTACAAAGGTGATGCTGCGTTTGGAGCATGGCTTAAACGCATTGTTATCAATAAAGCCATAAACTTCATCAGAAAGAAGCAGGTGGAGTTTGCAGAAGTGCAGGACAACATTGCCGATGAAGAACCTGCACCGGTGGAATATAGTAGCGCAATGATGGATATTGATCGCATTAAACGTGCGATGACACAACTCCCTGATGGATATAGACTGGTTTTTTCACTATATTTAATAGAAGGTTACGACCATAGTGAAATAGCGCAGATCCTGGGAATAACAGAATCTACGTCCAAGTCACAATTCAATCGTTCTAAAAAGAAGCTTAAAGAAATATTACAGAAGGAGGTGATCTATGAGTGATCAGTTTGACAAGTTTATCCGGGAAAATCGTCATGAGTTTGATGATAAGCAGCCGACAGGCAAGGTGTGGGAAGGCGTTTATAGAGACCTTAACGCTGAGGGCAGGCGCCAATATAACTGGATTTGGAAGGCAGCCTCAATCCTGTTCTTTATTACATCATCCGTACTTTTTTATCAGTTAAACTATAGTGGGGAAGGTAAGCAGATAGCTTTTAATAAGGAGAAACTAAATGATGAGTTCCTGTCAGTAGAAAGTTTTTATTTTCAGAAGATCTCTGAAAAGAAAGAGCTTATATATGATTTTGAGGAGAATAACATCATGGTGGATGAAGCCTTTGAGCAAGACTTGCAGAAGCTTGATGCCATGTATGAAGTGTTGAAGGACGAACTGAAAAATAACCCCAGTAAAAAGGTGGTAGATGCTTTGATCCTGAACTTGCTTGTGCGGGTGGATATATTAAACAAAGAGCTACAGAACCTGGAGGATTATGCCAACAAACGCAAAGATGAGGAGGGGGAAAAAGAAGTTAATGTTTAGGCTTATTGCTTGCCGAATGGCTAATATTGGTCAGTTGACAGGTCAAATTCTTCAACCTTAGAGTCCAGCACTCTTCCTTTTTCACATTTAAGTACACGTCCCGGATATTTCTTTACCAGGGTATGGTCATGGGTAGCCATGAGTATGGCAGTGCCGCTGTTATTGATCTCCTGAAAGAGTTTGAATATCCCCTGGGATACCTCCGGGTCGAGGTTACCTGTTGGCTCATCCGCAAGCAGAATTACAGGCTCATTGAGCAGGGCTCTGGCAATAACCACGCGCTGTTGTTCACCTCCTGAAAGCTGGTGAGGCATTTTTGATCCTACTGATCCGAGGCCAACCCTCATAAGTACTTCTGTTAGCCGGGTTTTCATTTTAGACTTCTCTTTCCAGCCTGTGGCCTGCATTACAAAAGTCAGGTTTTCAGCTACAGAGCGGTCCGGGAAAAGTTGAAAATCCTGAAAAATGATCCCAAGCTTTCTGCGAAGCATAGGCACATCTTTTTGCTTGATCGTTCTGATGTTGTAGCCTGCTACAACGATTTCACCGAGCCTCAGGTCAAGGTCAGCGTACAGGGTTTTTAAAAGGGATGTCTTTCCACCTCCGGTCCTTCCGATCAGGAACACAAATTCACCTTTCTCAATTTCGAAATTGACATCGCTGAGAACGGTTCTGTCATCTTGGAAAATAGAGGCATCTTTAACGCGTACTACCGGATCAGAGGAGAAAGACATCTTTTTATTTTTAGCTGTTTACTTTTTTATGATCTGCAAGAAATTTCTCAAGACCAGCATCGGTCAATGGATGCTTAAGCAAGCTGGTGATTACATTTAACGGGCATGTAGCTACGTCAGCACCTATTTCAGCACACTGTATCAGGTGCATGGTGTGTCTGATGCTTGCAGCCAATACCTCAGTAGGATATCCGTAGTTGTCATAGATCTGTACTATTTGCTCAATAAGATCAAGACCATCATATGCTATGTCGTCAAGCCTTCCGATAAAAGGAGAAACATAAGTAGCCCCTGCTTTGGCAGCCAATAAAGCCTGTCCTGCAGAGAATACAAGGGTACAGTTGGTTCTGATTCCCTGCTCGCTCAAATATTTAATGGCTTTCACACCATCTTTGATCATAGGTATTTTTACTACGATCTTATCATCGATCTTGGCAAGTTCTTCACCTTCTTTGATCATTTTGTCAAATTCAGTGGCGATCACCTCTGCACTTACATTATTGTCTACAATATCGCAGATGGCCTTATAGTGTGCCCTTACATTTTCATCACCTTTAATGCCCTCTTTGGCCATTAGTGAAGGGTTTGTGGTCACACCGTCCAGTACTCCAAGGTCGTAAGCCTCCTGTATTTCATTCAGGTTGGCAGTATCAATAAAAAATTT
>NZ_SMLW01000564.1 GCF_009711405.1 Fulvivirga kasyanovii
CTTTTTAATGGCTTCCACCATAATTTCAGAGTGTTTCGGAGGTACCACATCATCATCAGCCCCATGAAAAACCCAAAACGGCACTTTGCCGGCATAGCGTTTTGCACTTTCAGGATGACCTCCCCCGCAAATGGCAAAAGCTGCAGCAAAAGTATCGGGCCTTCTGCTCACCAACTCAAATGTACCCATACCTCCCATGGACAGCCCTCCAACATACACCCGGCGCTTATCTACATAGGATTCGTTTAAGAACTTATCCAGCAGGCCTGAAACCAATGCAAGTGACTTATTGGGACTACCGCCATTCTGAAATAGAAAAATCCTGCCATCATCGGTTATCTTTTTCTCCACATTTGCCCAGTAGTCGTTTTCAGGGCATTGAGGAAAAATAACTATGGCCGGATAGTTATCCCTTTCTTCCAGAAAGAGTTTACTCCCATGAACCAGTTGCTTTTCATTGTCATACCCTCGTTCGCCGGCACCATGAAGAAAGAGTACTACCGGATACTGCCTGGCTTTGCTGAAATTGCCAGGCCATAATACCCTGTATTTTAGTGTATCTACACCAGAGACGAAATATTCCTTTTTAAAAGGGTTCCTGTCCTGTGCCATAGCAGAATGCATAAGTAAAAAGCCTAGTATGACCTTAATCCATGTCTTCATAGGTAAAGCCAAGTTTGTTTAGTCCTTCTTTCACTTCCGGGGCATTCATAAACAGCTTCCAGAGCAGCCCTGTTCTGTAGTTTTCGACCATTACAGGGATAGGTCCCTGATCAATGGCGAGGTAATGTGGTTTATACCAGTTCTTTTCGAAACTAAATGCATCGTAAGGGCCATATTCTCCTACAAGACTATCTGCTTCGGTGTACATAAACCTCAAAAAGTCCATGCTATGTTTTGGTGTATATGGGAATGAGGATAATGCTGCAGTTGGTGAAATCACACCCAGGTCGTGCCCAGGGTGGTGACCGGCATATCCCTTAGGAGAATAACTTGAAGTAAGTCCCCAGCACTTCTCTCCGTATCCTTCATAATTTTCAGGATTTTCCACACAGTACTCGTAGTGGATCAATGCATGGTTCTGGTTAAGCTTCCAGTAATCTGCATATTTATCCTTAAGGGTTCTCGGATCAAGGCCGAGGTAAGAATAATGTGCCCAAAACAGTGGCCCAACAGGATCGTTATTAGTCTCGTAGTGATCGAGAATGGTCTCATACCCCATATAGGTGGTATCGCGGGTAATGGAGTCGTTGCGTGCCCAGCCTTGATGATAAACCTCTGGCTCTATCGGAAAGGTAGGTGAAGCAGCAGCAAGCACATACATGATCAGGCACTCATTATAACCGCCAACCGGAAAGTTCATATCCCAGCCATTGTTGGGTGACCAATGCCAGTACAATACATTTTCACCTCCTTTGGTGTACCAGTTCCATTCCACACCTTTCCAAAGTTCATCTATTTTGGCTGCCAATTCTTTTTCCGCTTCATTGCCATCTTTAAAGTACTCCCGTACAGTTAGCAGGCCCTGTACCAGAAAAGCGGTTTCCACCAAATCCCCTCCGTCATCTTTGGGGCTAAATGCCTTCACCTTACCGGTTTCGCCCATTAGCCAATGCGGCCATGCGCCATGAAAACGGTCGGCCTTTTCAAGGTAATCAACTATCTGCTGAAACCTTTTCAGCCCCTGTTCCCTGGTAATAAAGCCACGCTCAATACCCACCAATATAGCCATCAGACCAAAGCCTGAACCTCCTGTTGTGACCACATTTTTATCATTCTGGGGGTAAACACCATCCATATGTGTTCTTTCCCGGCCTAATCCTGAAACCGGCTCTGCATTGTCCCAGAAGTACTGAAATGTCTGGTATTGAACCAATGTCATCAGGGAATCGTCGGAAATGATACGTGCAATATCTCCGGATTCCACTTCTGTTGATTGTGGCTTCTGGCTACATGAAGCAGCCAGTATTAAAAGAGTAGTTATAAAGAGGTATAAATATTTGGTCATCCTGATTTTAATATGAGGTAAAACTTAATTTATCTAATCCGTTTTTAATTTCGTTGTTAGCCATAAACAAGTCCCAAAGCAGTGCGGTACGATAATTTTCTATCATGATAACTATCGGTCCCTGATCTATGGCAAGGTAAGAGCTGGCCGTCCACTCTTGCGTAAAGTTAAATGCATCATAAAACCCATACGTCCCCCAGAGCTTGTCTCCAAGCAAATAATAAAAATGCTTTATGGCTTCCATTGAGTATTCGGGAGTATAAGGCATGGAAGAAATGGCAGCCGTTGGCGTAATCACTCCAAGATCGTTATCAGGCGAATGGGCCGAGTACCCTTCATGATTATCGCTGGCCGTAAGCCCCCAGCTTGCATTGCTGTAGCCTACGTAATCTTTCGGGTTAGCTATGCAGTGCATTCTGTTGATCGAGGTATGGTTTACATTTTGGATCCAGTAGTTTGCGTACTGGTCCTCAAGGTGGCGGGGATCCAGGCCAAGGAAAGAATAGTGCGCAAAAAACAATGGCCCGCCGTATGCACTGCCCACCGGGAGTTCAATGCCATAATATTCATTGCCATTTTCCATTTCTCCGTTGCCAGCCCAGCCCTTGTGATAAACTTCTGCATCAATGGCATGTGTGGGCGAAGATGCCGCCAGCACGTAGACGATCAAAGACTCATTCCACCCGCTGATCTGGTGGTTCATATCCCAGTCGTAGTTGGGAGACCAATGCCAATAAAGAACCTCCTCGCCTTCGCGAGTAAACCAGTCCCACTCTACCGCTTCCCATAGTTGGGTGATGGCAGATTTTATGGCAGCTTCCTGGGTATCTGCATCGTTCAGGTATTCTCGCACCGTGAGCAAACCCTGGATCATGAATGCAGTTTCTACAAGATCGGCACCATCATCTTTCTGACTAAATGGTATTACTTCTCCTGTATTACCATTTACCCAGTGGGGCCAGACTCCATGAAAGCGATCGGCGGTGGACAAAAAATCAACTATTGTCTCAAGCCTGTCCATCCCTTGCTGGCGTGTGATAAACCCTCGCTCTATGCCTACAAGGATTGTCATTACTCCAAATCCGGAACCCCCAATGGTTACCACATCACCGGAAGTATTGCGCTCTCTGGCCAGTCCACTGGTAGGGTGGGCAAAATCCCAGAAATATTTGAAAGTCTGCTCCTGTACTTTGGTAAGTAATTCTTCATCCGTTATTTCAGGGAATTTGTAAGTAGAGTCAAGCTGTGTATAAAAAGTCAATTCGTAACCGGAGAAAGGCTCGTTATCGGTACCTTTTAATGTTTCCAGTAACTTCAAATTATATTTTTTCAGATATTCCAGGGTATTGGAACTGGTCACACTAACCATTTTACCATCCTCAGAGGTTATTACCGGGGCAACAGCGCCTGATATTTGGAGCGCTTCCTCAAAAGATTCCATATCCACCGGACCGGAAAAACTGAATGTGAAGATCGGATTTACCTTAACATTGGTAATCAGAGATTTTTGACCAATAGTGTTCCCATCTATTACAACTGACAAAAGCTTCAGGTCTTCCGGTTTGGTTTTAAAGCTGAAAGATACGGCCGTAGCACTTCCTCCACCGGCTCCTTTGAGCTGTTCGGATATACTTAAGGTATAGACTGTGCTGCTTTCCAGAAGGGTAGCCGGATGAATTAGCACAGTATTCTGTGCTGAAAGTGTAGCTTCAAATGCCACGTCCTTACTGTCTGAGGTCAATGAAATGGCGGATAGTAAAGATGTTTCATCTAAAGCTCCGGTAAAGATCAATGTTATAGGCTTGTCAACAGGTAAACCTTCGGTTGTTTCACTACCGTCGATACTGATTGCTGTTGAGCCCATAAAGGCCTGCTTTAAGCCAAACGGCTCCTGGCTTGCATCATCATCGTTGCAAGAAAGCAGGCTCATCATGAGCACGGTAAACAAAAAACAACTTTTCAATTTCATATTCCTGAACAAAGGATCGCTTACGGTTTATCTTTTAATATAATCAATCCACATCATCTACCAGCGCCTGAATTTCATCTGCTGAAAGCGCCCTGTTAAATATTCTCACTTCATCGATTTCGCCGGTTAAGAAGCTGGCCCATGGCTGTGACCCAGTAGCAGAAGTTAAACTGGGTGTAGTCTGGAACTGATAGGTTCCGAATACCATAGGACCTACATTTTCGAAAGCCAAAGGGCCTGTCCATGCGGCAGGAGTTGTTGATTTTAACTCTCCATTGATGTAGTATTTGATTTCCGAAGAGGTGGCGTCATAAGTTAGCGTGTGGTTAGACCACTGACCAAAAATATTAGTTAAGTTAGTGATGCCAGTAACCCAGGTTTCACTTGCACCATTGGTAACGTGTGCCTTCATATTTGCACCATTAGTCAAATTGCCACCATCTACAAGCACCTCGATGTTGCCCCAGAAGGAACTTACGTTTGACAGACTGACCAACCCAAATGAACCGTCTATTCCCGATTCATCACCTACATAATCCACCTTTGCCCAAAATGACAGGGTAAAATTCTCGACTCCGGCTAATGTATCTCCCGGGAAAAGTATGTATGACTCATTAGCTGCATCCAAGCTAAGTGCATTGCCTTTAATGCCGTCGGCAAAACCAGGTGCCCCGCTAGTAGTAGCGCTCTTTTCACTTATAATATCAAGGAAGACATCTCCTTCGAAAGGCATATAAAAAATCTCTCCATCCTCGGGAAAATATTCGTTGGTCACTATAAAAGTTACAGACTCGGTAGTTTCTTTACCTGAAGGATCTATTGCTGTTACCGCAACAGTGTGTTCACCAATCGGAAGATCTTCATAGGTAAAAGAATTGTTGGCATTCCTGTAGTCTACAAAACCTGAAAAACTTGCCAATTCTGCACCATCCAGCGCTATGGTCACAGACTTCACTTCAATATCATCAGTAGCCTGGAATTTAAATGTAACATCAGTACTGTTTTCGGTAAAGGGAATAAAAACATCACCCACCGGATTACTGATGGTAACTACAGGTGCAGACTCATCCGGTCCCGGATCTACAGCCGAAATATCATCTATATAGCCGTCATCGCAACCAAAGGCGAATATGGCTCCCATTATGTATAATTTATATAATTTCATTTTTGCTTAGGTTTAATTTTGTTCATACTCCGCTAACTGAGGCAACAGATCAAGCTGACCCAATGGATATGGCAAGTATTTGTCCTCTTCTTCAACGTAATTTCTGCCATCATAATCAAGCTCCTCAGTCCTGTTGTGACGTACAAGGTCATAAAACCTGATTCCCCACTCCATGGCAAATTCTGCATACTTCTCATTCAGCACATCTTCCAATGTAACTCCTGAGATATCTCCAAGGCCAGCTCTGTCGCGTACCTCATTCAAGGCAGCGTCAGCACTCATTACACTGCTCGTAGCTCCTTGAGTAAGGGCTTCGGCATGCATCAACAAGATCTCTGCATAACGTATGCATATAAAGTTTTTGTTGGTACCATATACAGTCCTTCCGGGAGTTAGTTGGTTGGAAGGCAGGTAGTGTTTTCCACTAGAAAATATCGACCTTGGATTTGGTGAACCGTCAGTTTTACCAATAATATCACCATCCCTGGTTTCATTGGAAACCCATGCCGGAAGTGTGGCATAAGCAGGGTCAGACTTTATTTTCGCTATGCCTTCCTCTGTGAAAAGTACGCTGGTTTCCAGCCTAACGGTTTCTCCTCTATCCAGCATGAACTTGATATACTTCTCCGTAGGCTCCCAGAAGCCCCAGCCTCCACCAGCACCCGCAACTGCGGGAGCGTAATCGTTGGGACCAAAGAATTCATACAGGTATGAGAAATTTTGCCCTGAGCCTTGTCCAAGGTCTGAGTACTGTAGCTCAAGAATATTCTCGCTGCTCAATTTGCCGGGGATCTTGAATAGCTCATAAAAATCAGGATATAGGGTAAATGCACCCGACTCAATGATTTGTCCGGTAGCATTGGCTACTTCCTGGTAGTTTTTAAGCTCCAGGTTGGCCAGCGCTTTTACCGCAAGGGCGGTATAGCGGGTAATACCACCCGGGATGTCCGTCCTTTGGTTGGGATGCACATTGGGCAGCAAAGGTATGGATGCATCCATTTCAGCAGAAATATGCTGCATCACTTCTTCACGCGAAGATACTTCAGTGGTATATAGTTCGTCAGTCGAAGAGCTGGTTGGGATCAATAAGCCACCCCAGAGCCGTGAAAGCTGGAATAAGGAAAATGCTCTCATCACTCTGATTTCAGCCATGTACTGATCGGCTTCAGCCGGATTTGGTGCATACTCCTTGTAAAGCGCTATCTGCTCCATATTAGCATGGTAGTCGATGATGTCGGAGTAAAGGTTAAGCCAGGCTGAATTGTACATCCAGAATGACCTGTCGTAGCGGTACACATCGGTAGCCAGCAAAGGCTCCTGATCACCATTCGGGTCTACATCATCACCTCTTACTGATATCAGCGGATAGGTCTCCCATTGCAGTTCATATAGCTTAGCGTATGCGCCTGTCAAAAGACGGAACATATCCTCGGTCTTTGTGTAGTCAACGCCGTCAAGCACTACCTCATTTTCGAGGGGCTCGTTCAGAGAGTCGTCGCACGACACCACGATCAGTGAAGCCAGTGTCAGACTCATTATATATTTTAAAAACTTGATAGGTTTCATAACAATCAGTTTAAAAATTTTAAAGTTTTATGTTCAGACCTATGGTGTAAATGCCTGGAATAGGATAAGTCTGGCGGTCAATACCATCGGCTACCTCCGGGTTGAAGCCGTTGTAATCAAACACAGTCAGTGGTCTCTCCGCTGTAAGTGTAATCCTGACATCCGGCATGGGTGCCCCGAACAGTTCTCTATTGATCAGGCTATAGGCCAGCCTTACGTTTTGGATTCGGAAATAAGAACCATCCTCTACAAAGTAATCACTCATGCTCAGGTTATAGGCCTTTCTCAAACCTGCCGCTGATGGGTATTCGTTTGAAGTACCTTCTCCTCTCCAAAGGTTATCCGCAAGGTCAGCATCAATGTTGGTATCTGTGGTGAACAGCATTTCGCCTCGCTTTCGGTTAAGTATGCTGTGGCCAGTTTGTCCCTGGAAGTTGGCTGTCAATTCTATGTTTTTATAATTAACACCGATATTGAACCCATAAGTTAACTTAGGTAAATATGAGCCTAACACCACACGGTCAAGGTCATCTATCACCCCATCATTGTTTTGGTCTTTGAACCTGAAATCACCGGGAATAATATTATTGGCATCAATAAATTCCTGGGTCAGGCCACTACTGCTGATCTGCCCTTCGTTTTGGAATACACCTTCCACTTCATACCCGAAAAAGGCTTCTATGGGTTCTCCGATGATCGATCTCTGACGAAACTCTTGTTGACCCGCATTCAGATAAGGCTGCCCGCCAAGGTCTCTAACTTCATTTTTGAGAGTGGCAAGGTTACCACCAATGGAGTAAGACAAGTCCTCAGAAATGTTGTCAGACCAGTTGAGTGCCAGTTCAAGTCCTGAATTACGGATAACACCTCTGTTCCTTCTAATTTGGTCTCTAACCAATGGCAACACAATAGGAAGAGCCGCATCCTCAGTATCCCTGATATAGTAGTCTGCTTCAAGCGACAGCCTGTCTTCCAGGAACCTTGCGGTTATACCTATGTTGGTTTCCTCTGTAGTTTCCCACTTCTCCAGCAGGTCGTAAAAAACATCTGCTTCATTACCCAGCACGAGTATGCCATCTATTGCGGTTTCAGTACCTACCAGCGTAGGTTTACCCACTGCGGCAGGTGAAGAGTCATTGCCCAGCTTACCCCAGCTAGCCCTGAGTTTAAGGAAATTAACCGGTTTAACATCGAAGAAGCTTTCTTCAGACAGCACCCAGCCAACACCTACAGTAGGGAAATTGCCCCACTTCTCCTGGAATTTGTTTGTACCATCCCTTCTGAAAGTACCGTAGATCAGGTAACGGTCATCATAGTTGTAGGAAATCCGTCCGAAATAGGAAGTGCCATAGAATTTACCCAAATCATTATTTTCATCGTCAAAATCCCCTACTTCTCCAACATCGATAGCTCCGTTATCTATGTACCAGTACTCCTCGTTATCCGGATTTGGTGAAGGGTTTAACTCTGTGCCTTTGGCAAAAAGCAGGTCAGCGGTTTCGCTACGGTAAGAGTAACCTCCCATGATGCTGAAACTATGTGCTCCAATATTCTCATTGAAAGTCAGGATGTTGTCCCAGATCTCATCAAGGGAAGTGGTGTTCTGTTTTTTAATTCCTGACAATACCGGTGAAAGCCCGTCATGGTAGGCAAAGTCCACGGTTCGCTGATTTACAGAGCCGAAGTTGTAATTGTAAGAGGTCTTGAATGATAACTTGTTGGGGATGATCTCGAAATCGGCGTAGAAATTGGCGAGTATTTTAGTGACTTTGAACCTGTCGTCGTTATACAGCAGGTCATAAAAAGGATTTTGTGAGTTTCTGTAACCTAAAATCTTGGCATTGGACAGGCTAAAAGGTTCCGCATCCGTGTTTTGATCGTCATAAACCGGCAGGATAGGAACTGCAAAATAGGTCTTGAACCACACTGCGTTATCAGCAACATACCTTGTCGCATTACTGATGTTGACGTTACCCCCTACATTCAGCCAATTAGTGGCATCAAAGTCCACTTTGCTACGGAAGTTGAAACGCTCATAGTCATTGCGGGTATGTTTTAACAAGCCTTCCTGGTCGAAGTAACTTGCGCCCACGGCATAACGTGAATTCTCCCCTCCTCCACTGATGGTTATAGAGTGGTTTTGGATAGGTGCCGTCTGCAGCACTTCATCATACCAGTCGGTATTTACATCAGGTACGTTAGGGTTCACCCGGCTTCGGCCATATCGCTGAAAGGCGGCATTGAGAAAAGCAATATCGGCTGATGATCCGGTTTCCCTGACGTATTGAGAAAACTGCTCCGAATTAGCCATTTTAATTACATTTTGTGGCACTTGCACACCGTAGTAACCATCGTAAACAATTTGCGGTGCCTGGTCATACGATCCGGATTTAGTTTCGATAAGTACTACACCATTAGCAGCACGCACACCGTAAATGGCAGCGGCAGAAGCATCTTTCAGTACCGAGATGCTTGCAATATCAGCGGTATTCAGAAAGTCGATGTTATCGAAAAACATACCATCAACCACGTAAAGCGGGTCAGAATTTCCCTGTAGGGAACCTACACCCCTTACCCTAACTTTGGGGCCTTCCCCAGGCTCACCACGGCTTACGATCTGGACACCGGCCACTTTTCCCTGAAGGGCCTGCATGGCCTGGCTAGTAGGAGTCTTCTGTATCTCTTCAGCCTTCACGGTAGCAATGGCAGAAGTAAGGTCTTTTTCCTCCTGTGTTCCGTATCCAACTATTACAATTTCGTTCAGTGAAGTAATATCACTTTCCATACTAACGTCAATGACACTTCTGCCATTCACATTAACACTTTGCGTCGCAAATCCTATAAATGAAAAGATGATAACATTTTCATCTTCATTAAGGCTAAGCGAATAGTTTCCGTCAATATCGGTGACTGTACCTTTGGTGGTATTTTCCACCAGTATATTAACACCAGGCAACGGCTGTCCGTCGTCTGCTGATGTCACCTTTCCACTAACTGTCGTTTGCGCCCTTGCACCGGATAAGACGGCCAGGGCAAGCATAAGGGAGAGTAAATATTTTAGCATAAGGTTATTGTTAGATTATCGTTTTCCGACCGGGCTGTCCCAAATCGTGAAATAATGGTAATCGGGTTTCCATACTTAAACAAGAAACAGGAAATGATTTCTGTTAAAACAATCTATTTTTTGCGCTTTAAAAACATGATGTTGTTGCGCTTTAAAAACAATGATACGATTGAATCAGGAGGTTTTTATTACTGAAAACGTTTGCATGTATCGCATTAATAGCAGGAACAGGGATTTTTAAAATTTAGCCTCAAAAAATGTCGACCAGACCCAGTTTTTCGGAACTCTGTAAATAGTCAAAATTCTTTGTAATGTTAACTTAGAAAATGAACGTTCGAGTCCATTATAACGCCGCAGATATAAATCTGTATATGCCCTTTGAAACTGATATTTAAAACCGATAGTTTAGTAACTCTAACCAACAGCTCACCAACCATAACAAGCTCATGAAAAAAGAAATGACTGAAATAGAACTCCGGGAATTGGAAAAGCAACTGGGGTGCCCCAGTGGAGAGATGGGTATAGAACTAGGTGGCAACATGCACGAAACCAATATCGGAATGACCCTGAACACTATTGAATTTCTGGACCTGCAAGGCGGAAGCTCCGTACTTGAACTGGGACATGGAAACTGTGGCCATCTGGAAAATTTGCTGGAGGCAGCAAGTAACCTCAGCTATCACGGGCTGGAAATTTCGAACCTGATGCATGAAGAAGCCCAAAGGCTCAATCAGAAGGCAATTGCAGGTCACAAGGTAGATTTTAAGCTTTATGATGGTGAGAATATCCCTTTTCCGGAAAATCATTTCGACAGGATCATGACAGTAAATACTATTTATTTTTGGCAGAACCCGAAGAGGCTAATCAATGAAATTGGCCGAAGATTGAAACCCGATGGCTATTTCGTGATAACGTTTGCTCAAAAGGATTTTATGAAGAACCTGCCTTTTGTAGGTCAAAACTTTACCCTGTACAACAAAGAAGATATTGAAAAGCTTGTGGAAGGATCAGACATGAAAATTATCGGATATTGTGATAGAACTGAAGAGGTAAAAAGCAAGGCCGGGGATAGTGTAGAGCGATTTTACTCGATGGTGAAATTGAGCAGGAAATAGTGGCTTATTAAACTTCCAATGTGTGGTAAAACCGGTCTGCTCAGAAGTACCAACGGTAGAATTCTAATCCTTCAAATACGCAGGTTTGCCCAGAATAAATGACGGTATCAGCCCCTCTAAGAGCCGCTATTACACCATTAACGATAGATGAATATTTTTCACATTTGTATTGGAGAAGACAGTAGGCACATTCGAGATACAGAGGTTAATTATTCATTCACCTAAAAATAAAGACGATGTCATTTCAAGCGTATTTAGACAACATTCAAACTAAGACAGGAAAAGCACCCGAAGATTTCGAAGCATTGGCAGCAGAAAAAGGGTTCACCCAGGATGGACAAATCAGGCAAGGGGTAAAAGCTACGGAGATCACCAACTGGTTAAAAGATGAGTATAAGTTAGGACATGGTCATGCCATGGCTATCTATGCTTATATTAAAGGTAAGCGAGAGTAGGGCGAAGTTTTTCTCACGTCAGCTTATTTTCTCTCTTGTAGTTTTTTGCCGGCTTCTGTAGGTAATTAAAAGCAAATCAATGAAATTGGTGTGCCCCATTGATTAACCAGCAGAAGTTTTATGGAAAAAACAATCGTGATTGGCAGCGGCCTGATGGGCAGCTCGGCAGCCTGGCAGCTTTCCCGGCAGGGAGAGCCGGTATTGGTCTTTGAGCAGCAACCAAGTGTTTACAAAAATGGATCAAGCTACGGTGAGTCACGTATTGCCAGGAGCCTGGGGCCGGAAGATGACATTTTCTCCTACCTTCACAACAAATCGGTAGCTGAGGCAAAGCAGTTAATTTCGTTTTTAAACGCTGCATCAAATGGCACAACACATAGCATGGAGGATATCTACACGCATTCGCCTGTAACCTATGTGTTTGACCATACGAGTATCGGAGAGGTGGATGCCATATGCCATGAAAAGCAGACTGACGCTTATAAAGTAGCATCGCATACCCATGCTCATGAGGTTTTAGGCATGACTATCCCTTCATCCGATACTGTGATCAGGGAGTTCACTGACTACTGCGGAACTTTTAATCCCAGAGTTTTAATTACAAAGCTCCATGAGGGCATCTGGCAATATGGTAACAGGATTTTGTATGGACATAAAATAGCCGGCATATCCCGAAAGCATGGGCATTATGAAATTGAAGCCGTTGACCTTCATACGCAGGAAACAAAATTATTCCGTACAGAAAAAATGGTAGTCGCGGCAGGGCCATACACCGGAGAGTTGCTAAGGCATATCGCTCCACAATTCAGCAAAATAATCACCCCGAAACGGGTATTTACTGCCTTCTTCAAAATAAAAGACACAGTGTACAATGCCTACTCTGATCATGAAAAGGAGGCCATATGGCAGTCTCAGCCCTCCTATTTTCAGTATGATGGCCTGTTCTACTCCATGATCGACCGCATTGATGATGACGGGCTACCAGTTTTCAAAGCAGGTGCCCATGGCATTTATCATACGATTGAGAATATGGATGAGTGCTGGAATACCCAGCCGTCTGATGAAAATGTAGAATGGGTCCGGGAGAGATTGTACAGGTACTTAAAGATGCTTAACATTTCCATTCTAGAATCTGATTTGGAATATGTTCATAGACAAACCTGCGTTTACTCACTGACAGCTTCCGGCATACCTTTTGTCACACCCGCAACACCAAGTGACAGCAGCATGGTAGTCATAGGCGGCATGAATGGCATAGGAGGCAAGGGAAGCCTATGCTACGGTTTAATAGCTGCAAATCTTTTGCTAGGAAAGGAGGAGGATGAAGCCATGTACAAAAAGACTCTAGCGGCTTTAAGAAAATAAAAACTAGTCTAAGGCATCCCGGCTAAGTACGATTTTTTCATCAATGGCTTTTGTAATAGTTCCTACGACTTTATCGAGACTTAGACATTCCTGTTCAATTCTATGATAAAAGCTTTTTAGCTCGTATATATCCTGAACATGATTTGCTAAATGGGCCAGGCCCAGCAGGCGTGCCACGGGAGCCCTGAGTTGGTGAGCGTTGATAAAGGCATACTCTTCGAGTTGCCGGTTACGAATGGTCAGCTCACTGGTTCTTTGCTTTACCTTCTCTTCCAGTAGAAGGGTCATCTTCTTGCGGGACCTGTATCTAAAAATGAGCAACATGAAAATTATTATTAATAGTATCAGCAAAACTGTTAAATAGTACACTTTTTCGCTGTTTCGCTTAACGGCAGATTGCAGGAGCTCCTTTTCCAGTCTGGCCTTGTCCATTTCGAACTGATGCTGCCTGTCAAGGTCATTTTTAATAATGTCGGAAACCTGACTTAGATTATAGATTTTCCGGTAAAGGCCGAAAAAGGCTTCATGCGCAGCCAGGGCATTTTCATAATCGTTTAAATAATCGTAAGCAACATATCGCCAGTTGTTAACCTCCATGTTTTGCTTAACAGACAGCCTTGAAACGTCATACTGAAAGTTTACTGTTTCCTTAGCCAATTTCAGTGCTTTTCTGTGATCATTCAAGTATTTATGGGCCTGAAATTTGCCGAACAATTGTTTAAACTTTAAATAATAACTGGAATCAGAAATTTCTATTTTGTCAAATACTACCAATGCTTTTTCCGGTTTTAGCCTGGCCAAAAGGATATTACCCTGGGTAAGGTATATCATACTGCGTCCATATGCGTTGGGATACTTCTCTATTACCTTTTCTGCCAGCATGTTATAATGCCAGGCGCTATCTGTTTGGTTCTGGATCAGGTAGATCTCAGATATAGTAAGGAGTTCCACTATCGATTGATCTTCTTCGACATACACTAAAGACGTTTTGCAAACATCAAGAGCTCTCTCATAAAGTCCCAAAACCATATAAGTATGCGCTATATTGCTCAATATATAGGATGAAGAAGCTTGTTCCTGGTTAAAGAAACTTCTGGCACTTGTAAGAATCCTCATTGCGGAAAGGTAATCTCCATCCCTCATGAGCCTTACTGCCATATTGTTAAGGGATCGTATTACCTGGGTGCTGTCCTTCTTATTTAAGAAGTACTGATATGCCTGCTGTAGATAGGTACTTTCATGGGCATATGTCCTGGTATCAAGCATGCCCTTCAATAATAAAATGTTCCCTTCATTGTAATCAATTCCTGATTTTTTAATTTCTGAATCCAGCACATCAAGATAAAATGCCGCCGAATCGTTGGCAAAGTCAAGAAAGTGCAGGTATGCCTTGAGGTATGTGAATTGGTGAATGGCATCTATATCCTGTTGTTTTATCAATTGATTTCTCACAGCATCCAGCATCTTAAATGCTTCTTCCCTATCAAATTTGTGAAGTATGAGAATTGAATCATACAGAGTACTGTATGTCGAATCTGGTTCTTTCGAATAACCTTTACATTCAGGCAGGTTTATTACAATACCAACAAGTATTGTTAATAAAAATTTGAACGGATTCATGCTACTAAAGTGTTAGTTGTCAATGAATTATAAAGTTAGCTAAATTTCAAAACTGACGTGTCAACTTATAGACACTTATGGCAGGAGTTATGATTTAATTTGTGGTCAATGTAAATTAAATAGATCATGCAATTATATCATCTTGCCTGAATCATTCCGAAGTAGTACATTTGCCCTTCAATCATAAAGGGGACCTTAGCTCAGTTGGTTTAGAGCGCCGCCTTGACAGGGCGGAGGTCGTGGGTTCGAATCCCTCAGGTCCCACCAAAAGCAAAAACCGGTCAAAATTAATGATTTTGACCGGTTTTTGTGCTTTATAGAGTTCGAACCCCTGAAGGTCGTTGGAGTTCAACAGTAACAGTAGACATTAAAGATTACTAATGAGTGCTAAATCGGAAAGTCATGTAGGGAAGAGCTGTAATAAAAGTAAAAACGTACCGAACATAGCTAATATACCTGCCTTACTTCTTTTATTTTCTTTATGGCCAATTCTGTAATATCCCAGGTTAAGCGGTGATAAAATTCTAACTAAACCCTTTTAAACAGAAGCTTATAACCCAATATACCCAAGGTTGGGTATTGACAAAGTCAAGCAGCATTGATTAGCTTTAAATTTCGCACGGAAACATAAAACTGACTTTCGGAAAGTAGATTGTGTAGTTGGGAAAGTTTTGAATGAACTTTTAGAGTGAATTAATTAAATTAAAAGTGCTTGTTATGCCCGATTTTAGCCGTTTGTAAGTACTTGTAATTGGATAAGTGTTTGTTGTTCAGATTATAATGTATGAATAACTATATGTTAAATAACAAGCATACTGTTATATAGATGTTAGGCATCAGCCCCCTTAATCACAGATAATGGAAGAAAAATACATTGTAGCTCTAAAAGAAATTAAGACTCCAGACATCACTGACAATTACTCACTTCAATCTTGGAAAAGTAAAGCCATAAATATTGTGACAAGAATTTATGGCAAGGATAGTAAACAGGAAGAGCAGATTAATTTAATACGATTCAAAACCTACCCAACATTTGGATCCTACTCTCCACGTGGTGGCTCAAAAACTTTTGGTGGGGGCAATAATGCTGCTCATTGTCAAAAGCAAGCGACAGAAGTGATTGACGGACTGATAACAGACATTAAAAATTTTGGGATTCCAGAAAAGGACGTTGCAGTAAATAGCGACAAAATAAACATTACAGTCAACCAAAATCAATCGCAAACCATCAACATTAAAATTCTTGTTGACGCACTTCAGAACGAATTGACTGGACGACAGCTAAATGAAGTACAGGAAATTATTGAAGAGGATATGGACAAGCAGGAAAAGAGAAAAAAAATAATAGATAAAATCAAGAGTTTTGGAGGTGATATTGCTTCAAATGTCATAGCTAATATTTTGACTAATCCTGCAATTTATGGTGGAATGTAAAAACCGAATGCCTAACATCAACTAAACGCCATGGCTGGTGGTTGGCGGATTGACAAGTCAATCCTTTTTGCTACTTTTAGGCGGACGTTTTGGTCTGCACTTCGTTTGACCGCCACGTCCGTTTAGTAAGAGCGTAATATGCCAATGTGCTTGACAAGGATCATAAAAGTTTAAATTATTTCCAATGCTCCCGGACCAACTTCGTAGTGAATACAGATTATACAAACCTGGTGAAGAGTGGGAATACTATTTAGAGTCCATTGGTGAATATAGCTCTGTCGATAATGAGTTCCTTAGTCAAATCTGCTACGAACATTATGATAGATTTAACTCCTACTTTCCGAAGTTTGACTTGACTAGAAGCAGAATTAGCCGAATTAAACTTACAACTAAGGAGGTTTACGATCTTATCAAATATGATGGGAATACGGAATTAGATTTTTGGTATGCACATATCGACGGTGAACATTGGAAAGGTAAGCTAAGCTTTTACCAAGTTCTCAGCTCAATAGTCGAAACTGGTACATGGTTCCTCCCCCCAGTGATCATTAGACATGAACTAGCGGAAACATTAGGGGATAGGCTATACGGGCAGCCAATTCATCTAATAGAGGGGACTCATAGAGTATCTTATTTGAGAAGATGGTACGAATTAGGAAATGTTCCAGCCACGAACAAACACGAGTTTATTATATTAGAGTGACGGTAATTCATAGGGGATCACAGGGGTGTCTATTACTAATATAACAAATACACCCTCTGTCTTTCAGACATCTCCCTCAAGGGAGAACTTCCAACTTTACCTCGGCCACTGAGCCTGTCGAAGTGCAATATATCCAAGGTTGGGTATTGACAGAGTGATTGGATATTGACTAGCTTTAAGTTTTGCCCACAAATGTAAAAATGCCTTTAGGAAAGCGGATTCTGTAGTTGGGAAAGTTTGGGAGGAGATTGTTGAGTGAATTGATTAAATTAAAGTGCTTGTTATACCCGATTTTTGTCATTTGTAAATGCTTGCGATCGGTTAAGTGCTTGCTGTTCAGTTTATAGTATGCGAATAGCTATATGTGAAATAACAAGCATACTGTTATTATAGATGTTATAGCCTATACCATCCTAGAGCAAAATATGGAAATTATTGAACGCTTTGTTGATTTAAATTTGGATTCACTTGCCTCTATTGCAACACCTGAATGGGATCCTTTTTACATCTCAAAAAAAAGTCTAACTGATAACAATTTCATAGATCCAGAAAAGGAAGAAATTGAAGGCCAGATTGCTTGGAAGGCAATTCCCAGCCTAATTGAAGATTCAGAGATTTCAAAACTTGAGCAAGAATTGAAATTTAAACTTCCAGATAGTTTCAAGTACTATCTGAAGTACAAGAACTTTTTCGAATTGGACGTTCTCTCTAATGTGTTAATGTTCACGCCACTTATGCCCGAAATTTGGGCGAAGAAAATCTTGGATTCGACTTTTAATGGTTATCCCAGAGAATTCATCTACGACAAAGGGCTAATTCCTTTTACAAACTATTCAGATTGGGGACTGACTTGCTTCAACACTAATAATTCCTCTGAAGGTTCAGATTATCAAATTGTGGTTTGGGATCACGAGAATCCTGAAGAATTTGAAACCAAAGCAAAAAATTTCGCTAGTCTATTGGAATCCATTGTTGACAACTACGAGAATAACAAGGATGGTGTCATAATAATAGAATAACAGGCTATAACAGGCGCTCATCGGGCATATGTCTTAGTCCTTTCTGGAACTGTGGTGAGGATTTGCTAATTTTATCTGAACTTGAACAGCCGGGACATACGCCCGATAGCTGATCGTTGCCAGCCATTGGGTCGGGACATAGTTGACACTAATGGAAGTAACTAGAACTAAATAGAATCACAGAAAACTTTATCAAAACGACATAGACTCTTGACAAGTCCTTCAACTCAAATTAAATGGACAAATCCTTACTAGTTATACTGGTTAATATAGCGTATTGTGTCATCTACATAATTGCTTGGTTCATGAGACACCAACAGAATCGAGAGCATTTAGTAACTAATGCAAACAATCAAAAGGACATCGAGTACTTCGCCTACTCATATATGGGATTGTATATAATACCCATGATTGGAATTACGCTAATTCGGAACTCATATGTGTTTAATAACTGGTTCCCAATTGGATTTATAGTCCAATTCTTAGTTCAGTTTGTATTATTGGTTTGTTTTATTCTCCCCGACAAAAAACCGAATAGATATATTGCATCACATATAGTTGTATTCTTCCTAGCATTCGGGTTGATAAACGGACTTTTTAGAAAAGATCCCAAGTATAGTAAAATTGAAATGACGCAAGTTGAGGTGGAAAAATTATCAAAAGACGTTGAAGAGTTTAGCATCGATATTACAACTAAAATAAAAAGAATCAACGAGGACATGAATTCTGCTCTGTTAGAAATTAAAGAAAGGGATAAGCAAATAAAAGCTATAAATGATGCCCTTAAGCTGAAGGAAAATGAGCACAAAAGAATTTCCGAAATAATTGAAATAGACAAAGAAAGGGCAGAACAAATACTGACAGCATTGAATGTTCGTCCTCCGACAATTTTGGACAGAGTGCTAGACGGAACAATTGGTGCGTTAATTGGAATATTCCTAACCTTTCTATCAAAACAACTATTTTTACTAAAGAAAAGTAATTGAATGGTTGAATGACTATTTCTTAAGAGTGAAGAAGACCCAACGGCTGCCAACAAAATGTATGTGCCATATTGGGGCTCGGTTTAAGTTTTTAGTTTTATCTTTCAAACAACGTTTGATGTTGTGGGACAATTTACTAATCTTAAACCCACAAAGTCACATACATAAACGTTAGGTTTCATGCCGGCACGCAGAGGATTATCCTTATAACTATTGCAGGTCAAGTCAACTACATACTAAAACTTGCAAAATAGCTTAATTTTATTTTTGCACTTAACTCTCCACTTTCATAGACTAATAGCTTTATGAAAGTCTACACAAAGTCTTTCCAGGTGTAAACAAGTGTTTACAAACTCATGCTCCACCTTGGAAATCAATTATAGCCCTGATATCCTCATTGAAAAAGTTCGAAATTGAGACTTCGGGGTCCACAGACAAAAAAACACCTCCTGCGCACAGTATGGAGGTGTTTTTTGTTTGAAAATGGTTCGAATCCTTTTTGGTGTTTTTCGTTTAAAGACCCTCTTAACGTTCTACGATATTTAACAATTGTTACGATAATATACCCAAGGTTGGGTATTGGCAGGCTTTCTTTTGATGCATGGCTTGTTTATTTAATCGATAATAAGAGTTTGCAAATGTTTGTTGTGGGCTTAAAGGGAATAGTAAAATGGCCTTAAACGTCGTCTTTTGCTATTTTTGAACTACTAAAAAAGAAATATCACACATAATGCGTGATGTACGAATGTTAGGCATCATTGATATGAATAGAAACGCAGTTCTGGACATATATATAAAGAACCAAATTGAAAATTTCTCGGAAGAAGAACGCGAAGAGGAATTGTATGAGGTATGGGGCAGCAATTGGTCAAACGTTGAAGGTTGGGAATTCCTATCTTCTGAAATCAAAGAATCAATTAATAATGGGACACTACCTGAGGATTATAAAGACAAAAAGTATGACAGTGTTCTATTTTTTAAATTTCGCGATAGATTTAAAGGTTTTCGTAATGACTATCTATCTATACAAACTGGATTGCGAATAAACTCTGGCAATCCAACCAAACTAGAATCATGTCCTTGTTGCGGTATGAAAACGATTGAGAAAAGATATGATTTTGAAATCTGCACGGTATGCTGGTGGGAGGATGATGGACAGGACAATGAAAATTCGGATACAATTCTTGGTGGACCTAACTATGGTTTAAGCTTAACGAAGGGAAGGTTAAACTTTCTTAGACACGGAATATATGATCCAGAACGAAATGATTTAATTGAAATTAAAGATGAGCCCAATAAATTTGAAAAAGGAAGATCTTTTGAAATACAAAACAACTTTCTTATCGAACTCGGAACTGAATGGAAAACTAAAATAACGAACGCCTAACAAGCAATATAGTCAATGGTGATTTCGGTAGCCCGTTATTATCTCATCAGATTTTTAAGTCCTCGCGGACAGAAATCAGCTCGATAATGCACCACTTGCCATATTGAGTACGTTGCATTTATTATATTTTAGGGTTGAAACATTTGAATAGTCTTGATAGGGCGTCCTTGAAAATTAGTTGAGAAACAAACATT
>NZ_SMLW01000539.1 GCF_009711405.1 Fulvivirga kasyanovii
AAAAAAAGGCAAATCAAGTATCGCACCGCTACAACCGCCTACCCTTGCTACCTTCCGGTCCTGGGGGAGTTCAGCAGGAGCTGGTCGTACTGATTTGCCACTGCAAAAGTAGGAAGTTTACATGAATTGTAAAAAGTATGAGAGTATTAAATTAAAGTTTTTTGTTAAATTGATCGAAAACCTTTCAAACCATGCCCAACAACACATTCTATACAGTCAGGTTGCTTAAATTATACTGCTACAGGCAAGAGGAAAATGACGGAGATGAGGTGTATATCAATTATAATGAACGGCGCCTGTGGCCTTAGGAAGATAAATACTACAAGATGGATAAGAGCGAAGGAGCTGTGGGTGCAGAGATCAAAAATATAAAAAGTGATGAGGTGCTTTCGCTGGAATTGTGGGACTATGATTACATGAGTCGCAATGATAAATTAGGACTGTTTACTATGCTGGTCAACGAAAAAGGAGGGCCTTTCAGAACAGATATGCTGGCACAAAATGATCATGGTGCGAAATACTCCCTGGAGTGGGAGGTACGTTGATTTATTTGACCAGGCCTTTGAGGTACAGGTTAAACTCGAGCGAACTTGATTCAACAAAACCATCTACTTTAAGGTCTTCGTAAATGTCTTCATCAAATTCCATCTTTCTTTTCTCAATTTCGCCATTTTTATGGATAGTAAGCTCTATACCGTGTAAGCTGACAGGGTTGACCTGCACAATAATGGTAAAATCATCAAATTGACGCTTGTAATACTGATGAACGACATTTTGCATAAATGAAATAAAATAAGTTTTGACAAAGATGCTGAATTTGCCTGAAAGTTTTGAGACTGAAAGATTAGTAATAAGAAAGCTGAGGAAAGAAGATGCCAGGGCTATTTATGACGGTTACGCAAGTGTTCATGAAAGCACAAGGTTCGTCTCCTGGCCAACCCATACGTCTATTGAAGAGACCTACAGTTTTCTGGCTATGAAAGATGAAGAATGGAAACAGGGCAAGGATTATGCTTATGCCGTTACCTTGAAAGCTACAGGGATTTTGATAGGGGGTGTTGGAGCTATAAATGAGAAAGGAAAGGTAGCCATAGGCTATATTCTTAACCCGGCCTTTGAAAGGAAAGGGTACACTACAGAAGCTGTAGCTCAACTGGTTAAATTGCTTTGTAACACACCTGACGTATGGCGAATATGGGCGTTATGCGATGTCGACAATATAGGCTCACATAAAGTGCTGGAAAAGACAGGTTTTAAAAAAGAAGCCGTTTTACACCGCTGGTACCGCTTCGTCAATCAGGATAATGCCATAAAAGATTGCATTTTCTACCTATATCCTAAACCATAGCATGCTCGGTTTTGGGGAGCTTTATTTTTTTCAGAAGCTCATCTTCCAGTAAGTCGGCCCAGGCATTGATGTAAATGATCACATCTTGTTTCCTGTTATGCTGTAAATAGCGGTCAGCTTGTGGAAGCCTCTTCAAAATTTTTGTGTCTGATAACTTCTCCAGGTGCTTAAGGTCATCAGTATCGAGGCCGAAATCAATCATTTGTGTAATAAGATCGTCCATTAGCAGACCACTGGTAGGACAGTAGTCATTAAGTTGTTCGTTCCAGTCCCCGTATTTATTCATAGCCCTGGAGTGGATCTCTGACTTGCTCAGGCGGGTAATTTCCTGCGCCAGGTGGCCGCAGTTGCAGCTACCCATATGTCCCCATTGGTAATCCTGGTTTTGCTGTAGCTTCTTAGCGGTGTTCCGGAGTGCTTCTATCAGATGTAAACTTGTTTTTGCCATGGTATTAAAAGCTTTCTATTAAAACAAAAGTTGAATTTTTTAGTTCTTACGAATTTTATCGGCTGAGGATGTTTTTTATCATAGCTTTTGGCCGTTGATATAAGATCACTCTGAACTATGCTGGTAAAAGGTGAATTTAAAGGATCATTAAACCTTATCAACATGTATTTAAAAAGAATAAACCTATCTAATACGCTTTTGGCTTTAGGAGTGACGGCTATGGTTGCCGCCTGTGGTACAGGCAATGAGAAGTCAAAAGTAGAGGAGACTAGTGAAGAAGAGGTAATAGGGATCAATACTACGTATATTGATTCTACAGTAAGACCTGCTGACGATTTCTTTCGTTTCGTTAATGGTAAATGGATAGACCAAACGGAGATCCCTGGCGACCAGGGTAGGTGGGGCAGCTTTAACGAGCTCCGCGAAATGACCAATGAAACCGTACTTGATGTACTTGAAAATGCAGGAAAAAGCAATAAGTATGGTGAAGGCACTGACCAAAAAAAGGCTACAGATTTCTATGCTATCGGTATGGATTCGCTTTTGGCAGAGAAAGCAGGAGCAAAGCCACTACAGCCTTATTTTGAAAAAATCTCAAAAATTGAAACTGTAAAAGACCTTCAAAAATATCTCTCGGAGCAGGAGACTTTTGGCGGAGGGGCATTTTTTAGCTTTGCTGTATTTCCAGACCTGAAAAACAGTAAAGTAATGGCTACCTACATAGCCCAGGGTGGCCTCGGACTGCCTGACAGGGACTACTACACCAAAACAGATTCTAAATCAAAAGAGATCAGGGACAAATATGAGCAACACCTGGTAAGGATGCTTACACTTTTAGGTGATGAGCAGGCAAGTGCTGAGGCTCAGGCTAAGCGTATAATGGAGCTCGAAACCAGAATGGCAGAGGCCTCTATGACCAATGTGGAGAGAAGGAATATTCCGGCTTTGTACAACAAAAAGTCATTGGGAGAACTTTCAAAGCTGGCTCCTTCAATAGATTGGAAAGAATATCTGGCTGATATGGGTGTAAAGGGCATCGATACGCTGATCGTTATGCAGCCTGAATTTATTAAAGAGTTTCAAAAGATTACCGAAGAGGTGGCTGTTTCTACCTGGAAAGAGTACCTGCGCTGGAGGTTGCTTGATGCCAATGCAGGTTATCTGAGCAATGAGTTTGTTCAGGCCAACTTCGAGTTTTTCAGTAAGGAACTGAGAGGCGTTGAAGAAATGCAACCAAGATGGAAAAGGGTATTGGCGTCTACCAATGCTTCACTGGGAGAGGCCATCGGTAAATTATATGTAGATGATGTATTCCCACCTGAGGCTAAGCAAAAAGCCCAGGAAATGGTAGAGAATATCAAACTGGCCTTTGCTGACAGAATCAAAAACCTGGAATGGATGTCTGATTCTACCAAAGAAAAGGCTTTGGCTAAGTTGAAGACTATGACGGTTAAAATAGGTTACCCTGATGAATGGAGGGACTACTCAGGCCTTGTAGTTGATGGAGATCCTGAAAAATCATCGTATGTAGGAAATATATTGAATGCGAACAAGTTTGCCTTTAACTATCAGGTTAATAAGATAGGTAAGCCGGTTGATAAGAAAGAGTGGGGCATGAGTCCTCAGACTGTAAATGCGTATTTTAACCCACTTTTTAACGAAATCGTATTCCCGGCCGCTATTCTTCAGCCTCCTTTCTACAACTATAAAGCAGATATGGCTGTAAACTATGGTGGTATAGGAGCTGTAATTGGTCATGAGATCTCGCATTGTTTTGATGATCAGGGAAGCAGGTTTGACGCAGAGGGTAACATGAAGAACTGGTGGAGCGAGGAGGATGCAGAGAGCTTTAAAGCCAGAACCGGCCAACTTATTGCCCAGTATGATGCTTATGAGCCATTGGATAGTGTAAAAGTGAATGGAGCATTTACTTTAGGTGAAAATATCGGTGACCTTGGTGGTGTAAATGTAGCTTATGATGGCCTTCAGCGCCACCTGGCTGAGCATGGCAACCCAGGCCTGATTGATGGCATGACACCAGAGCAGAGGTTCTTTGTATCATGGGCCACCATCTGGAGAATCAAATATAAAGATGAAACATTAAGGACTCAGGTAAACACAGACCCACACTCACCAGGAATGTATCGTGCCAACGGCCCTCTGGCCAACCTGGAGTCTTTCTACAAGGCTTTTGATGTAAAACCCGGAGATGGTATGTACAGGGATGACAGCGTCAGAGTAAAGATTTGGTAAAATTTTCAAACTTTATTAAACTTGTTTCAGAGTTTAATAAAGTTTGACTTTAATCTAAAATCACATGGGAAAAGGAGATAGAAAAACCAAAAAAGGAAAGATCGCAATGGGGTCTTACGGTGTTTCAAGACCAAGGCCTGCGAACCAAAACAAAGCCACCAATACTACGGATGGAAAAGCATCAGGAGCTAAAAAGACAGCTTCAAAAAAAGGTGCCAAAGCTTAAAGTAGTAAAAATTGAAAGTTTTGTTTGCACATAAAATTTCCCTTTAATACATTTGATCTGAATATGAAAAACAACTCATTACATAACGCTTGGTGGTGGCACTATACCAGAAACTGGTAGAACGGCGTTATTGTGAGATTATATAGATCAAAAACATTCAAAAAGCCCGCTGTTCTACAACAGCGGGCTTTTTTATTTTAATCAGAAAAAAACGAGTAAAGTAAAGTGAAAACATTAATAAATATTAACAAAGCATGGTGGTGGCATTTTCTTGATTTCAAGGAGTGAACGACCATGCTATGCTTATACCAAAAAAGGCTTGCCGTTCATTCAGCAAGCCTTTTTTACTTTAAAAACCTTAATAGAAACACAAAAAAGCCATTTTGATGAACAAATTCACCATTAAGACCAACACCAGAAAGTTACTGGCAGATACCCTGACGCCGGTGAGCATTTACCTGAGGCTGCGGGATAAGTTTGCCCAAAGTATATTGCTGGAAAGCTCCGACTATCATGGCGCAGATAATAGCTATTCTTACATATGCTGCTCGCCCATTGCTTCTTTTGAGGTAAGCAATGGAAAGCTAAGGAAGGAATACCCCGGAGGTAAAAGTGAAACCCAAAAAGTAGACCGTGAAAACCTGTTGGATGAACTCAGCGCCTTTAAGGCCTCATTTACTACGGAGGAGTCTGATTACAAGTTCATTACCAATGGCCTGTTTGGTTACATGGCCTATGACAACATCAAATACTTTGAAGATATAGACATAGAAAAAGTAAATGATGCTATTCCCGATATGATCTATAAAATGTATCGGTATGTGATTGTTATTGATCATTTCAAAAATGAGCTCTACATTTTCGAACATAAAATAGACGAGCTGGAAAAGAAAGGTAATCTCGGCTATATAGAATCACTGATAAAGATCAACAACGACCCACAATTTGACTTTACTTTGGATGGCGAAGAACAATCAAACTATACCGATGACGAATTCCTGCAGATCCTTACCAAAGGCCGTTCCCATTGCCTGCGCGGCGATGTGTTTCAGATAGTCCTCTCCCGCAGGTTCCAAAATAAGTTTCAAGGCGATGAGTTTAATGTATATCGTGCCCTTCGCTCTATCAACCCTTCCCCATATCTCTTCTATTTTGATTATGGAAGCTTTAAAATATTCGGTTCTTCACCGGAATCACAAATTGTAATCAAAGGTTCACAGGCCAGTATTTATCCTATTGCAGGCACGTTTAAGCGTACAGGTAATGATATGGCCGATGCAGAACTGGCGCAGCAGCTTGCGGCTGATGAAAAAGAAAATGCAGAACATGTAATGCTGGTAGACCTGGCCAGGAACGACCTGAGCAGGAGTTCTGAAAATGTGGCCGTGGATGTATTTAAGGAAATACAATATTACTCACATGTGATTCACCTCGTCAGCAAGGTTACAGGCCAGCTTAACGGAGAGTCGTCACCGCTGAAACTGGTAGCCAGTACTTTCCCTGCCGGCACACTTTCCGGAGCACCCAAGCACATGGCCATGCAGTTGATAGATAAATATGAGAATACCAGTAGAAACTACTATGGAGGTGCCATTGGCTTTATGGGCTTCAACGGAGATTTTAACCATGCCATCATGATACGTTCATTTTTGAGTAAGGATAATACATTACATTACCAGGCAGGAGCCGGTGTGGTTGCAAAATCACTGCCCTCCAGCGAATTGCAGGAAGTAACTAATAAGCTTGCAGCCTTGAGGAAAGCAATTGACATGGCCCAAAAACTTAACTGACTTTAACAATGAAGAAAATACTTTTACTCGATAATTACGACTCCTTTACCTACAATATAGTTCATATCATCAAGGAACTGGGTTATGGCGATGCGCTAAGCGTAATCAGAAATGATAAAATCACTGTGGAGGAAGCCGGGATATACGACAAGATCCTTATTTCACCCGGTCCTGGCATCCCCGATGAGGCAGGTATACTTAAGCCGTTGGTGGAGCGGTATGGTGCTGAAAAGAGCATTTTAGGAATATGCCTGGGGCTGCAAGGTATAGCGGAGGTGTTTGGTAGCAAGCTGTACAATATGTTTTCGGTACTGCATGGGGTGGCCAGCGATATATCTGTTTTAGAGCCTGAGGACTATTTATTCCAAAATGTACCTGGCAAATTTAAAGGTTGCCATTACCACAGTTGGGCAGTGCTGCCGGAATCAATCAATGGAAAATTAAAGGTAACAGCTATTGATGAGCAGAACAATATTATGGGATTGAGGCATGTGGAGTACGATGTGAGAGGGTTGCAATTTCACCCAGAATCTATCTTGACAGAACACGGAAAACAACTTATTGACAACTGGTTAAAAAATTAATTATGAAAGATATACTTAATAAGCTTATAGAACATAAATCCCTCGATAAGGAGTTTGCAAGGGAAATATTGATAGAGCTGGCCCAGGGAAAGTACACCCATAGCCAGGTTGCAGCCTTTTTAACTGTTTATATGATGCGTACCATTACGGTGGACGAGCTGGAAGGTTTTAGAGATGCCATGCTAGAGCTATGCACACCTGTAGAAATAGGTTCGTATGACGCCATAGACCTTTGTGGTACCGGAGGGGATGGCAAGGATACTTTTAATATTTCCACACTTTCATCGTTTGTTGTGGCCGGTGCAGGTCAAAATGTTGCCAAGCATGGAAACAATGGAGTGTCTTCTATCTGCGGGTCTTCAAATTTGCTGAGCTATCTCGGTTATGAATTTACCGGTGAAAAAGATGAATTGCTCCGGAGCCTTGATGAAGCAGGGATATGCTTCCTGCATGCACCACTCTTTCATCCTGCCATGAAAAATGTGGCACCCATCCGTAGGGAACTGGGAGTAAAGACCTTTTTCAACATGCTGGGACCGATGGTCAACCCGTCCTTTCCGCGCAAGCAACTGGTTGGCGTATTCAGCCTGGAATTAGCGCGGCTTTACGGCTACCTGTATCAAAAGACCAATAAAGATTTTGTAATCCTGCATGCCCTGGACGGTTACGATGAGATTTCACTGACCGGAAATTTCAAAATGATCTCCAACGGGGGTGAGAAAATATTGAGCCCTGAAGATCTGGGACTTTCCAAAGTAGCCAAGGAAGAAATATCAGGGGGCAAGACCATTGAGGAGTCTGCCAAAATATTTATGAAAATATTAAATGGAGAAGGTACTAAGGCGCAGAAAGCCGTAGTGGCTGCCAACGCGGGCATGGCCTTGTACTGCTCAAATCAGAAAGAGTCTCTAGAGGATTGTGTGGCAAGGGCATATGCCTCCCTGGAGAGAGGCCAGGCGCTGAGAGCGTTTAACAGATTATTGAATAAAAATAAAACTTACACAACTGCATAGCCATGAATATTCTGAAAGAAATAATAGATCATAAGAAAGTTGAAGTTCAGAGGAAGAAGGAACTTTTTCCGGTTAAACTTCTTGAGCAAAGCCTGTTTTTTAATACGCAGCCTGTTTCCCTGAAAAAGTATGTTTTAAGGGAAGATAAATCAGGAGTGATTGCTGAGATCAAAAGGAAATCACCATCCAAAGGGGTAATTAACCCGGAGGTTTCGGTGGAGAGGATTTCTATTGGATATATGCAGGCCGGAGCATCTGCACTTTCAGTGCTAACCGATACCCATTATTTCGGAGGTAAAAATGAGGATTTACTCATAGCCCGGAAGTTTAATTTCTGCCCGATACTGAGAAAAGATTTTACAGTGGATGAGTACCAGATCATCGAAGCAAAATCAATCGGAGCTGATGCCATATTGCTGATCGCTGCAGTGCTTACACCAAATGAAGTGAAACAAATGGCTGCTTTTGCCCATTCACTGGGGCTGGAGGTACTATTGGAAATACATAATGCTGATGAGCTGGGGCATATTAATGAGCATGTTGACCTGGTAGGCGTAAACAACCGTGACCTGACCAGCTTTGAAGTGGATATTAATACCTCTATCAAACTGTCGGACGCCATACCCTCAGGTATAGTTAAAGTGTCAGAGAGCGGCATTCATTCACCTGATGATGTGATTGAACTTAAGAAGCATGGCTTTAATGGGTTTCTCATAGGAGAGCGCTTTATGCAAAACAGCAGACCTGAGAAGTCATGTGCCAGGTTTATAGAGAAGTTAAGCGAAGTAGAAAAGATTAATTATGCCAAAGCTTAGCAACATCAAATTAAAGGTTTGTGGCCTGAGGGACAACATACCTGAGGTAGTAGCTCTCAAGCCTGATTTTGCGGGGTTCATATTTTATAACAAATCCCCCAGATACGCGGGAGACACCTTGTTAAAAGACTATTTCAATGATTTTCCGGAGTCGACCATGAAAGTTGGGGTCTTTGTGAACCATCCGGTGGAAAGGGTGCTGGAGACTGCCAGGCAGTTTAACCTCGACTTTGTGCAATTGCACGGAGACGAATCTTTTGCCGAATGCCTGCACCTGAAAGCTAATGGCCTCGGGGTGATCAAGGTTTTTTCAGGGAATAAAGCCATAGACCGAGATCGGCTGATAGAATATGCCGAGGTGGTTGACTACTATTTATTCGATACACGACTGAAAAGCTATGGAGGAAACGGTGTGGCCTTTGACTGGGCTCAACTGAAGGGGCTGGATTTGCCTAAACCTATCATTTTAAGTGGAGGCCTGACTCTGGAAAATATACGCCAGCTTGAGGAATTAGACGACCTGGATATTTACGCAATTGATATCAACAGCCAGTTTGAGATCAGGCCGGGAATGAAGAACACTGAACTTATCAAACAACTTAAAGAGCAAATGCAATAACTATGTCTGATATATTGAAAAATACTATAGAAAAGAAAAGGTATGCTGTAGATGAACAGGGCTATTATGGTCAGTTCGGAGGAGCGTATATACCGGAAATGCTATATCCCAATGTTGAGGAGCTGAGGGAAAATTATTTGCAAATAATAGAGACCGACGAGTTTCAAAATGAATTCAGAAAGCTGTTGAAGGACTATGTAGGCAGGCCTACACCCTTGTTTCATGCTCAGAGGCTTTCAGAAAAATATAATACAAAGATCTACCTGAAACGGGAAGATCTCTGCCATACAGGTGCTCACAAAGTAAATAATACGATCGGACAGATCATACTGGCGAAGAAACTGGGTAAAAACAAAATAATAGCAGAGACCGGAGCCGGCCAGCACGGCGTGGCTACTGCTACGGTATGTGCCCTTATGGGGTTGGAGTGCATCGTGTACATGGGTAAAGTAGATATGGCCAGGCAAAAGCCAAATGTAGAGCGCATGAGGATTCTCGGAGCAGAGGTTGTGCCTGCCACCTGTGGCAGCCAAACCCTTAAAGATGCTACCAATGAGGCTATGCGACACTGGATCAACAATCCGCTAGATACACATTACATTATCGGTTCTGTTGTAGGGCCGCACCCTTACCCCGATATGGTCACCCGCTTTCAGAGTGTGATCAGTGAAGAGATCAGGCTGCAACTGGAGCAGGAGGAAGGTCGCCAGCTTCCGGATCATGTTATTGCCTGTGTAGGTGGAGGAAGTAATGCGGCAGGAGCTTTTTATCATTTTCTGGATGACGAAGCGGTAAACCTGATAGCAGTGGAAGCAGCGGGCAAAGGTGTCGACAGTGGAGAGTCTGCCGCCACAACTGCTCTGGGTAAAGCCGGGGTACTCCACGGAAGTAAAACCTTGCTTATGCAGACAGAAGATGGTCAGGTGATTGAGCCTTATTCTATTTCTGCGGGCCTTGACTATCCCGGCATAGGCCCGATGCACGCTCACCTGTTTGAAACCGGGAGGGTAAAGTTTGAGAATGCCAGTGATGAAGAAGCCATGCAGGCGGGGGTTGAACTGAGCAGGCTGGAGGGGATTATTCCGGCCATTGAATCAGCACATGCCCTGGCGGCCCTGGATAAAGTGAAATTTGCACCCAATGATGTGGTCGTGGTCAATTTATCCGGCCGTGGTGATAAAGACCTGGATACCTACATCAAGTGGGGGAAATATTGAGTATTGAAGCATTTTATGATCTATTAACAACCTGAATAATGAATACAAAAACTTCCAATAGAATAAATGAATTGTTTGAGTCAAACGGGAGAGAGGTGCTTTCAGTTTATTATACAGCCGGTTTCCCAGAGTTGAACGACACTTTGAGAATTGCGCAGTACCTGGAAGAAGCCGGAGCGGATATCATTGAAATAGGAATGCCCTTTTCCGATCCTGTAGCTGATGGGCCAACAATCCAGGAGAGCAATAAAAAGGCTTTGGACAATGGCATGAGTGTACGCTTGCTGTTTGACCAACTGGCAGAATTGCGCGAGAAGATCTCTATACCCGTCATACTGATGGGATATATCAATCCTGTGCTGCAGTTTGGTATAAATAAATTTTGTTCTGAATGTGAGCGTTGCGGAGTCGACGGGCTTATAATTCCGGATTTGCCGATGGCAGAGTACCTGGCATTGTACAAAAACATCTTTGCTGAGCACGGCCTTAAAAATGTTTTCCTCATTACACCACAGACCTCAGAAAGCCGGATCAGGCTGATTGATGAGCATACGGATGGATTTATCTATATGGTGTCTTCTGCCAGCGTAACAGGGGCCAAAGACCTGTTTGGTGAGCAGCAGCGAAAGTACTTTGAGCGCATACAAAGCATGCAGTTGAAGAACCCATTACTGATCGGTTTCGGGATATCCAACCATGAGACTTTCAAAGTGGCTTCCTCTTACAGTAATGGGGCTATTATAGGCAGTGCGTTCATCAAATTGCTGCAGACAGCAACTGACTTGAAAGCGCAGATTAAACAATTCGTTAAAGACATTAAAGCATAAACCGATGATTATACAATTACAAACCGGCCTTCCTCAAGATAAAAAGGAAAGGATCATTGAAAAGGTCAATGCCCTGAAATACAAGACCACTGAGGTTAATACTCAAAAAGGGGATTATATCATTGGCATTGGAAAAAGTGAATTTGATATCCGTGAGATAGGGCAGATACCGGGGATTTCTGATATACATATCGTTTCAGATGATTACAAGCTTGTATCCAGAAAGTGGAAAGTTAACCCCACCAGCATTGACCTTGGAGATGGAGTAGTTATCTCAGAAGGTGATATGGCAATAATGGCCGGGCCTTGCTCAATTGAAAGTGAGGAACAGATCAATAAAACTATTGAGCACCTAAAGGCCAATGATGTAAGGATTATGAGAGGAGGCGTCTACAAGCCCAGAAGCTCTCCGTATTCATTCCGAGGCCTCGGGATTGAGGGATTAAAACAATGGTATAAAGCTGCACGAGAAGCCGGGATAAAAATTATTACCGAGGTAATGCAAGTGTCGCAGATTGAGGAAATGTATGATTATATAGATGTGTATCAGGTAGGTGCCAGGAATACTCAGAATTTCAACCTTCTGGATGAGCTGGGCAGGGTTGATAAACCGGTATTGATCAAAAGAGGGATTTCCGGTACTATTGACGAACTGCTATATTCTGCCGAATATGTGTTTTCAGCCGGTAATGAAAACCTGATGCTATGTGAAAGAGGCATCAGGACTTACGAAAGGGCAAGCAGAAACACTATGGATATCAATGCTATTCCTATTCTGAAAGAGAAAACCCACTTACCTGTAATCGCAGACCCATCACATGGCATTGGTATCCGTGATTATGTTGAACCTGTAGCGCTGGCTTGTATCATGGCGGGAGCGGACGGTGTGATCTATGAAACCCATGAAAAACCAAACGAAGCATTTTCCGATGGTCAGCAAACACTTAACTTCAGGGATTCTGAAAAGCTGATTGCTAAAATCAGAAAAGTTTTTGAGCTGAGAGAGAGCCTTTAAGGGCTTTCTCCTGCATTGATTTTTATACTACCCTTACTTGAACTAATGATTTAAAATGTTGATATTACAATTTGGCTGATGACAATATCAGCTTGTAATATTCAATCTTTAAGCTCATAATGTGGTAGGCTATTGGTCTAAGTCAGTCGGCTGTTTTGTCTTGATCGTATGGATTTCAAGTGGCTGGCTGTTTTCTCAAAATGAGTTGAGCCCGGACAAAACACTCGATCAGTATAATTTTGATCATTGGAAAAGCGAAGACGGCCTGCCTGTTAATTCCATTATCCATATTATTCAGTCCAAAAGGGGTTATATCTGGTTTGTTTCCTATGGTGGTATTACGCGGTTTAACGGGATAGAATTCTATACCTTCAACTCCTTCAATGCCCCCGAAATAGTTAATAACTCCTATACGCATATCTATGAAGATAACTCCGGGGTGATCTGGGCTGCGTCCAGTGGGGGAGGTGTTACTTCGATTGATGAGGAAAAGGTAAAAACTTATACAACTGATGACGGCTTGCCCAGCAATTTTGTAGAGGAAGTGGTTCAGGATACTGCCGGAAGGATTTGGGTAGCGACCAGTAATGGCTTGTACTATAAGGAAGGGGAAAGGTTCGTTAACCAGGATACTCCTCCCGAGTTGAAATCAAGGAAACTGAAAAGCGTTACCTGTGATGAAAATAGCCACCTGTGGGCTGCTACAGTAGATAATGGCGTATTTCGTTTTGCTAATGGCAAGGTGGTTGCCCACTACACGATCGGGGACGGCCTTGTAAGCAATATTGTTAATTATGTCACGGCTGAAAAAGATGGGGTATGGGCTGGCACTGATGCGGGGCTTTCCATCATCAAGGCAGATGGTTCGGTCAAAAATATTACAGTATCTGATGGGTTACAGCATGGCTTCGTTACCTCATCTATTGTGGATGACAGTGGCGTAGTTTGGGTAGGTTCATACCGGGGCTTTTGCCGGATAACCGGAGGTCAGTTCTCATATTTTTCCGCAGCGCACCCACTTTATGGACAAGATATCACTTCAATGATACTGGATAAGGAAGGGAATATGTGGTTAGGCACCTATCGGAATGGTCTATATAAACTATGGGATGGCAAATTCACAAACTACTCCAACCTTATATCCAATGAACATGAATCTTATGTAGTACATGGTATTCTTCAAAAAACTGTCAGTACACTCATTATCATACAACAGGATGGAGTCAATCTTTTAAATTTAAATACCAATGCTTTTGAGGAGTTTGACCTGAATTATGATGTATCGAATACCAGCCTTAAAAGTGGCATGTTGGATAGTAAAGGAAACCTTTGGGTATCCACACTAAATTATTTGCTGAAATATAAAGATGGCAAATCTACGGCCTTTACCACCCAAAACGGTCTGATTCACGACAACGTACGGCTTACCTATGAAGACTCCAAAGGCAATATCTGGGTAGGAACGACCAATGGTATTACTGTGATATCTCAGGACGGGTTTAAGCACTATTCAGTAAGGGATGGGCTTTCACATGAATACATTATGAGTATTGAGGAGGATAGTACCGGAGTCATATGGATCGGTACGCGTAATGGGCTCAACCGGCTAGAAAATGAAAGATTCACCAATTACTTCGCAAAAGATGGTATGGCAGGAGACTTCGTTTTCAAGACCTACTTTGATGATCATGGAGCCATGTGGCTGTGTGGCAATGCCGGCCTGACAAGGTATAAAAATGGAAAATTTACAGGACTTACCACATCACAGGGACTTCCCAGCAATACCATATTCCAGATATTAAAAGACGATCAGGGATATTTCTGGATCACTACCAATCAGAAAAATATGACAGTTTTTAAAGTAAGGGAGCAGGAACTGAACGATCTGGCTGATGGTAAAACGTCAAAGATTAACCCAATTATATATTCTCAGAAAGATGGGTTGAAATCAACGGCGGCTACCTCTTCGGCCACGAGTTTAAAAGCTCCGGACGGAACTTTGTATTTCGCTACGAACAATGGCGTAGAGAGTATTCACCCGTCAAAGGTCAAGGTCAATGAACAGCAACCCCCGGTAGTGATTGAAGGATTCTTTGTTGACGGCAAAGAGATCAGGTTGGACAGTAGTATAAGCATACCCTCCGGGAAGCAAAGACTCGAGATCAGGTTTTCGGCTTTGAGCTACGTTTCGCCGGAAAATATTGAATACAAATACCGGTTAATCGGCTTTGACGATGAATGGCAAAACTCAAATGGGAAGAGGGAAACCAGTTATACGAATCTGCCCTATGGGAAATATACATTTAAAGTAATAGCGGCCAACAGTGATGATGTGTGGAACGAAGAAGGTGCAACAGTTTCCTTTTTTATCAAACCGGCTTTTTATGAGACCAATGCCTTTATAACGGGGCTGACAATTTTGGTAGTTTTGGCCGGATTGTTAATCTATAACCTGCGGATCAGGTCTCTGCAAAAAGCGCAACGTGAGCTTGCCATACTTGTGGCAGAGAGAACCTCAGAAATAGTGCACCAGAAAGAAGAGATCGAGGCTCAGAAAGAAGCGATTGAAGGCCAGCAGAAGCAGATAGAGTCCAAAAACCGGGAACTTCATAAAATCAACCTGCACCTGGAGGATTTGGTAGAGGAGCGTACGGAGCAGCTTAAAAAAGCCTATAAAGACCTGCTTAGTGCGAATAAGGAGCTGGATACTTTCATATACAGATCGGTTCATGATGTGAGAGGGCCTATTGCCAGGCTACAGGGCCTGAGCCATCTTATCTCGCTGGAGACCACCGACGACAATATTTTAAAGCTGGTAAACCTGCTTAACCAGACGGCCAATGAGATGAATGATGTATTCTACCGTTTGCTGAATATCGCCAGGCTGAAAGCATCAGAGCTTAACATCAATGAAGTCGCCATTGATAGCATTATTGAAAGGGTGCTGGAGCGTCTATTGCCGGAAAGCCTGGAGGATGCTGATATTGACATCAATATTGCGCCAGATTTCCGGCTGTATTCAGATAGGGATACTGTTGAAATTATACTGTATCATCTGCTTGAAAATGCCTTGAAATTCAGAAAAGAGACAGGCAGACATCAGGTTAAAGTAGTTTGTAGTAGAAAAGAAAAAAGTACCGTCTGTATCGAAGTGACAGACAACGGCATCGGTATATCGAAAAAGGTGGCAGACAGAATATTTGATATGTTTTTTGTGGGCCAGGATAACATTCGGGGCGCTGGTTTAGGCTTGTATACGGTACAAACTGCAGTGAGGGTATTACGGGGTAAAGTTAAATTGGTTAAAAGCAGTAAAGAGTCAGGCACCACTTTTGAAGTGCTTTTACTTGCCAACATCACTTGATAGTTGCGGAATGGTCACCGTAAACTCGGTGTACTCATGAAGTTTGCTTTGTACTTCTATTGTACCTTCCATGTGATCAATGGCCATTTTTGCCAGGTACAGACCCAGTCCGCTTCCCAATGACTGGCTGGTGCCACGGTAGAACATGTCAAATACCCTGGCAATGTGATCTGGGTGTATGCCGGTACCGTCGTCACGTACAGCAATATAGGCTTTATCATCGGTTTTGTTCACACTAATCACAATGAGGTGCTCCTCAACACGCGGTTTGCGAAATACCAGTGCATTTTCAATAATATTTTGAAGAATGATGGTCAGGAGGTCTGTATCTCCATATATTTTTGTCCCTACCGGGATATCAAATTTATAATTAATGGAGCAGCCATTTTCGAGATGTTGCAGGCTTTGAATAATTAAAGTGAGCAACTCCCTGATATCTATCAACTCTCTTTTTACCACGGCATTGTGCAGGTTATGCACTTGGGTAAGTTTTGAGATAAGCACCTTCATATTCTTTGCTGTTACCTCGATCAGGTTGAGATACTCTTGGTTTCCATCTTTAGGGAAGGCCATTTTTACAAGAGCAGAAAGCCCGCTGATCCTGCTAATGGGGCCTTCAAGGTCATGGGAAGCCCGGTAAATGAAAGTATCCAGTTCTTTGTTTTTAAGCTGCAACTGGTGCAGGGTTGATTTTATCTTTTCTGTCCTTTTTTCCACCTCTTTTTCAAGGTGTGTATTCAGTTTTTGGAGAGCTTCATTAGCAGTTTGTGTTTCCTGCTGGGCAAATTGAAGCTTACTGTTCTTTTCTTCAATGCTGTCCTTTTGTTTGCTGATCTTTTCAAACTGAAGCTGTAGCAGGTCTTTTTGCCTTTCTATCTCCTTTTTCTGGGATATTACCTCATAAGTTCGGTCCGCCACGATCAGCTTTAACCGTCTGCGCTGCATACGTACACGGTAAGTATAGAGCAAAGCTATAAGCCAGATAAACAGAAGTGCAAGCACACCAAATAGAAAATAAGCCCAGCCTGTCTGGTACCACGGTGGTAGAATGGTAAATTCATAAGAAGCTACCCGGCCTTCTGTATCATAGATGTTTTTTGACTTAACATGAAATGTGTATGTGCCGGCACTCAGGTTATTATATTCCTTGGTGGTGGTTGTGGACCATTTTGACCAGGTTTCCTCATTATTTTCCAGGTAGTAGCTGTAAAGCGTTCTTTCAGGGGCTTCATAAAAGGCAGCGCTGAAATTAAATGTCAGGCTATTATCTTCAAAATCCAGTTTGGGCTTGAAAATTTCCGGCTGATCCAGTATGATGGGAGGCACACCTGTAGTGTCTGATGGATCATAATAATTGCCGTAGAATATTACTGAATCCCTCACGCTGACTTGGCTGACCAGTGTGTTGAAGGGGATGGTGTAGTCTTTTTTTACATTGCGATCAAATCTGAACAAGCCCTCGCCACCGGCTATCCAAATGTAGTCACCTTCCGGGTAGATGGCTGTAATTTCCATTTCAGGAAGCCTTCGAAAAGGTATGTAATCCCTGACATACTCGTTGCCTACCTTTTTGAGCATTTCTACATGAGTTTTCCTGTTTTCATCAATTACAGAGATAATGTAGTTGCCATATTTGTCTTCCGCTATATTGTTAATGTTGATACGTTCTTTAAGAATAGAGCTGTCAGGCTCAAAGCGGTTAGTTTGTTCATTAAACCTGTAGAACCCTTTGCTGGTAGTGAAGAGAAGTTGATTGTCTTTTTTGATGATTTTGATTTCGTTGATGTCCG
>NZ_SMLW01000353.1 GCF_009711405.1 Fulvivirga kasyanovii
CATACTATTGGTGGCCCCGTTAATGCTAAATCTTCATGCCCGGGCACAGTCGTCTTCGGAAAGCGAAGATATGTTCAAGGTGGTGCCCCCTTCCCCACAGGCAGCGGCATTTAGCCAGTATGGTTCACACCCTGTAAATTTATCAACAGGAGCCGTAAATATAAATATTCCTGTTTATACCTATACTGCCGGCCCCCTTTCGGTGCCCATATCCCTGGGCTACAACACCACCGGCCTCAAAGTGGATGATACCGAATCTATAGTGGGGCTCGGATGGGTTTTAAATGCGGGAGGTGTTATTACACGTACAATCCTGGATCAGCCTGATGAGGAATACATCAGCGGTACCGGCGACATACTTCCATACCCCGCAGATGTTGGTAATTCGTCAGACTGGTATGCCAATTACTTTATTGACAAGGCCATCCAGCAGCCAACCTTTGATACCCAACCTGATGAGTACAGTTATAATTTCCAGGGACAAGGGGGAAAATTTATTTTCTCAAGAGAGGGTGAATTACTGACCTTGCCCCGGAACAACTTTAAAATAACCAAAGAAATAAATGAACAGGGCAATGGAGACTTTGTAGTCACCACTCCCGATGGTATAGTATATCATTTTGGGGGAGGGTACGAAGAAATCAGCTATGTAGAAAGTGCAGGATCGACAGGGTGCCCCCGGAATTTTGACCGGCACCGGGTCACCTCGTGGTACCTCTATGAAATCGTACACCCCAATGGCACGAAAATATTTCTGGAATATGAAAATGCCGGTACTTATTCCTACGTGTTGTCACCCAGCCAAAGTGAGACCATCCTGACGCACCGCACAGGGGCCGGGTGTGAGCCTTGCGCAGCGAGGGAATCCACCAACTGCAGAAGCATACTGAATGTGCAGCAGAGCCAAAGGCTCCGCAGGATTTACAGCCCGGGTATGGGAGAAGTGCTATTCAATATCTCCGGCAGCAATACACGCTTCCAGTTTCTGGATAATGTAGAGGTAAGGGACAATGACAACAACCTTTTTAAAAAATTTATCTTTACCTATAACCAGATAACCCCTGCCAGCTTTCATAACGCTTTTACATCAACAGAAAAGCGAACTTTTCTGAAAGGATTTTCAGAAACGAACCCTGTGACCGGGTTTAAAGAAAAGGCCTATATATTTGAATATGAAAGCCCGGAACAAATACCCCCGCGGCTGACATATGCCAGGGACAATTACGGATTTTTTAACGGAAAGGACAATGCCAACCTGCTTCCATTAAGTGTTGACCCTATCTTTATCAACCAGGAGTTTGCAAAAGCCAATCGCAATCCTGACTTTACTTTTGCCGAAAAAGGTATCCTCAGGTCCATCACCTATCCTACGGGCGGAAAAACTACTTTTGAGTACGAACCCCACACCATTTATGGGGAGACTATAGTTGAGCGGAAAGAAAATATTCTCCTTAAAGCATCTCCTGGAGAAAGGGTAACGAAATCTTTTAACAGTTCCAGGGACCAGGCCGTTCAGGTACGGCTGGAAGTAAACCGTACTGCCAATAATGGCACAACCTGGAAAGACACTAATTTTTACATCTATGAGGACACCAACAATGGCAAGGTGGAGCTATTTAGAAGACAGTTGAATGAGTTTATACCTCCCAGCCCTGATGCACCATATCCCGATGACCAGGTTTACCTGGAGGTAGTGGATCTGACCCTGAAGAAAAATACCGGCTACCACTTGGAAATACAGTTTGGTGACGGTGTAGACATGGAGGCCATTAGCGCCCTTAACCTCTATACCGGGGAAACAGAGGTGACAATGAAAAACATTGAAGCCGGCGGATTAAGGATCAGGAAAATGGTAGAAGACCCCAACTCAGGAGACCCGCCGATAACCAAACATTACGATTACAGCGATTTTGGTACTTCCAAATCGTCAGGAAGGCGCAGGTTTGATCCAAGGTATATCAATGGGTACAGCCGTAAATTTACCTGCAACAGCGGAGGTGGCGGAGGAGGGATCTATGAGGGTGAATGTTTTTACAAAACCCTGAATGGCGCCAGTGTAGGCAGCCTGTTCCATACCACGGGCACCCATATATACTATAGGAATGTAACTGTGGGGTACGGGCCTTCTGCCGGCGATTCGTACGAAAACGGCAAAGAGGAGATCACTTTCAAGATCATGGATGACGCCTATGCCAACATCGTCAGGGGCGATGAAATTATCGATGCGCCGCTTTCCAATTTCACCTGGGGGGCAGGCCTGGAAGATATGCGTGAGATCTATAATGCCAATGACGAACTTGTAAAGCGGGTTACCAATGACTGGCACCACGACCCTGCCGGTTCTGCTGTACTCAAAGGGTTGTTGGTGAGAAACCAATCAGGCCCGGTGCAACGAACGATCGATGTGCCTTGCACCGATGCCAACAGGTCCGAAGTGTATAAGAAGCTTACCTGTA
Source organism: Fulvivirga kasyanovii (assembly GCF_009711405.1). Taxonomy (GTDB): domain Bacteria; phylum Bacteroidota; class Bacteroidia; order Cytophagales; family Cyclobacteriaceae; genus Fulvivirga; species Fulvivirga kasyanovii. The sequence continues at coordinate 2,457 of NZ_SMLW01000353.1, forward strand.
CGGCTGCCCATAGCCATCAATGGAACTGGGGCAATAGCGGGGCCAGGTGTGTGGCCAGTGGTGCCAGTAATGTTTGGGTAACTTTTGCTCAGCATCCTTGCTACAATTCACCGAATGCTTCCGAAACCGTTAACTACTACGCTTATGTAGACCTGGCCGAATACCATCGCAGGTCAGACTGGTTTTACAATAGATCCGTAACAATGGAAGAGTACTTCCCCGCTACAGGGCCGCTTGTAAATACTACAAATTATTACTACGATAACCCCGGGCACCTACAGCTTACACGTACGGCTTTGCAGAGTAGTGAAGGCCATTTGTATGAGCAGCACTATACTTATGTGCCGGATTATGACGAATCGCTCACAGCCTATAACATCAAAGCGTTAAAAGACCATAACTTCATATTGCCGGTTAAGACCGAAGCCGCTGTTGACGGCGTATTAATATCCGGGGCAATCACCCGGTACAATACGAAAGGACAACCGGTAGAAACTTATAAGTTTGAGTCTGATACACCCGTGAGCAAGCCTGACCATGTACCGGCCCGGTATGTTGACCCTGATTACCACCTAAGCGACAGACTGGAGTATTACAACAACAGGCTGGCCCAGGTGACCCGGCGGGATGGTACGTATTTCTCCGTTATATGGGGGTTCAACGGCAATTACCCCGTGGCAAAAATCGATAATGCGGGGCTTGATGTGTTGCAGGGCCTGGGCATTTCCCTGGACCCGGCAGAAAACATATCTGCCGGCGATGCGAATGCCCTGTACGCCCTGCCTGGTGCTGTCACTACCCTGTATAATTACCAGGAGCTGAAAGGTATAACGAGAATAACAGATCCCAACCGCATACAGGCATCCTATCTATACGACCCTATAGGCCGGTTGAACTATGTGCTGGACAACGACCAGAATGTGAGCCGGCACCTGCAATATGGCTATGTAACAGAACCGCTGGTGGCCGATTACTACATCACGGCCCAGGGAGACGGCATGTATATTAACCAGCCTATTGCTTTTTCTGCCAAAGACTATCCGGAATACGACAACTCACTATTTACCTACGCATGGTCTACCGGAGGAACAAACAAAACAGAAACGTTAAGTTTTGACACACCCGGAGACAGGGAGGTCACGCTATCGATAGACTATGGTGGCAAGGCCCCCTCCCAGGTAACAAAGACAGTATCTATAATCAACAGGAAACCCGTTGTCGACTTCCAGGTTACGGGAGACTTGTTTGTGTATGAAGAACTTACCCTGGATGCCAGCGCAACTTACGATCCGGACGGCAACAGCATCGCCCTTAGCTGGAACCATGGCAGTACAGCAGAGGTAACCACGGTTACCTATAATACCCCCGGCACCAAGTCTATCACACTTACCGTAACGGATGAGTTCGGTGCCGCTACCACGGTTACCAAAGTAGTGGATATCGTTAACAGGGTGCCTGTAGCATCATTTACCCTGTCAGCCGGCAGTGTGGCCAGCGGGGAGCAGTTTAGTTTCGATGGCAGGGCATCGTACGATCCGGAAGGAAGCCCCCTGAGCTTTAGGTGGTATTATCAAATTGGCAGCACGGGCAGCCGCACTGAATTTCGAAATGGATATCAAAATGCATCATGGACACTGGACCAGCCGGGGAATTATATTATAACCCTGGAGGTAGAAGATGAATTTGGAGCTATCGGGTCGGCATCAAAGCCCCTGGAGGTACGTGAAGAGTACCTGAAGTTCAGGGGGCGGGTAGTAAATGCCAGTGGCAACGGGGTGCCCAACATCCGGGTCAACAGCTCCACCGGCCAGCATGCCACCACCAACAGCACAGGGAACTTTGAGATCCAGACCCTCTTCCAAATGGGCAACGTGACTATTGCCCCTGCACACAGTACCTACACATTTACCCCTTCATCACGTACTTATACTGATCCGAGAGGTACTATCTCAGGGGTGGATTTTGTCAGCTCCGGAGGAGGTGATACCGGAGGAGGCGACCCACCCCATCAATGCGACTTAAGCGTTTCGCCGGGTTCCTACACATTCAAGGCTGATGACCCGGGTGAAGCACCTTATTTCTCCGTAAGCACTTCTGCATCCTCCTTTACGGTGATAGAAACGAGTAACTGGGTTACCGTTAAAGACCTTACCGGCAATGGGTTTAGGATCACCGTGAGCGGCAACCTGGGAAGCCAAAGGCAATATCAGGTAACCGTGCAGGATTCGGAAGGGTGCAAAAAGTACATCAATATCGTTCAACAGTCCAGATTTTAATTCAACCTGATATATCATGAAATACATCGCTAACATTTTGGTCGCCGGCCTCTTTTTCATGGCATTTGATGGCCATGCCCAGCATAATATCGACATATCAAATGCCAATTACCTGGTAGAAAGAAACCCTGACCATCCGGTACAGCATGCCGTGTATAATACCGCCCCCTATGCCCACCGGGCCATTACAAAAGTCCAGTATCACGATGGCTTGGGAAGGCCCATACAGACCACCCTGCATAACCAGAGTCCGGGAAGCCAGGGCAAAGATTTGATCAGTATTGTGAAATATGATCAATTCGGCAGAAATGAGAAAAACTACCTGATCTATGCAAAAGATTTAAATGGCAGTTATGATCATACAGCATTGGCCAGCCTGCTGGCTTACTACAACTCCGGGGGAACAAAGGAAACCAACTATCCCTATGCGGTAACCCTGTTTGACGGGTCGCCACTGAACCGTGCCATGGAGCAGGGCGCCCCAGGTGAGGCCTGGCAGCCCGGTGGTGCTGCTGTTAGCTTTGCTAAAGGCACTAACATAAACGATGATGCGATCAAAAGGTGGGAGGTGAACAGCACAGGAGCACTCTCACTGGAAGGCACTTATGCTTCCGGCGCTTTAAGTAAGGATATTACTACCGATGAAGAAGGCCATCAAACTATCCAGTTTATCAACAAACTCGGCCAAACCATCCTTAAGCGTGTGCAGGTGGTTAAAGTAGTTTCGGGTACTTATCAGGCAGAAGAATGGGCAGATACCTATTATATCTATGATTTATCCGGCAATTTAAGGTATGTCCTGCCCCCCGAAGCAGTAAAGGCGACAGGCACTCCTGCTGCCACCCCTTACACCGTTCCGGATGATTTATTGAAGCACTGGGCTTTTCAATATAATTATGACGGGCGCAAACGGATGGTAGAAAAGCGGGTGCCCGGCTCAGACTGGGTTTATATGGTCTATGACAACAGGGACCGCCTGGTGCTGACGCAGGACGGCAACCAGAGAGACCCTGAAGAAACAACCGGCCGTGAGTGGACCTTCACCAAATATGATGCACTGAACAGGCCCGTTGCCACGGGCACTTATATCCATGTGGCAGCCATTGACCGCGACGCCATGCAGCTTGAGGTAAACAACTACTACGCAGGATCACCTTCGGATACCTGGTATGAGTCCTTCAATGGAAGTACGGCCCTGCATGGCTATACCGATAGGAGCTTTCCGGCAGATGTGGCAGCAGATAGCTACCTGACGGTTACCTATTATGACAATTATGATTTTAAAACCCTGCCAGGTTTTGGGGACAGCTATAACTATGACCCGGACCAGTTGGGAACGGCCAGCTACCAAAACGTAGACTATTCATTTCCTGCCACTGAATTTGAGCGTGTAAAAGGCCTGGCCACCGGCTCTAAAATACAGGTGCTTGATGGTGCCAATACCTGGATCAGCACGGTGACCTACTATGACGACCGCTACCGTGTGGTGCAAACCATCATGGAAAACCCGGATGGCAACATAGACAAAACGAGCACACTTTATAACTTCCCGGGCTGGGTACTGGCCACCTATACCGAGCATCAAAAAGAAGGGACAGTATTTGGGATAAAAAGGCGCTATACCTACGACCATACCGGCAGGCCTATGGCAGGTTACCACGAGCTGTTTGAGAATGGCCAATCGCGGGGAGAAGTATTGCTTGCCGAAAACAAATACAATGAACTGGGCGAGCTGGTAGAAAAGAACCTGCATGTAGAACATGGTACGCCACACCAAAGTATAGACTACCGGTACAACATCAGGGGCTGGCTTGAAAGCGTAAACAACAGCACCCTTCAAATTGAGCCTGGCCGAAATACAGACGATGCCAACCCTGACCTTTTCGGTATGGAGCTATTTTACAACCACCCCCTAAATGGAGTTGATACCAGTAATTAAACCAAAAGACATGAACAACCTTAATAAATACATAC
>NZ_SMLW01000644.1 GCF_009711405.1 Fulvivirga kasyanovii
AGCTTTCCTTATCAATCTCAGGTGGAATTAACAGGACTAAGTGAAGCTGTAACAGTTAAGTATGATGACAATGGTGTTCCTCATATTTTTGCGAACAATAACCATGACCTGTATATGGCGCAGGGTTACATTATAGCCCAGCACCGGTTATGGCAGATGGAATTCCAAACCCATGCAGCAGCAGGTAGGGTTTCTGAGATCATAGGTAAAAATGGGCTGGAGTTTGATAGGATGCAGCGAAGAAAGGGCATGCTTTTAGGGGCTGAGGCTACATACGATGCCATGCGTACTGATGAAGAGGCAAACAAAGCCATAGAGGCTTATGCGGATGGAGTGAACCAATATATTCAATCGCTCACTTACAAAGACTTACCTATAGAATACAAGCTGCTGGGGTATGGGCCGGAGGAATGGACTCCTCTAAAATCTGCCCTTATTCTTGAATACATGATCAATAACCTTACCGGCTATGATGATGACCTTGAAAACACAAATGCACTAAACCTCCTGGGCAAGGAAACCTTTGACTTTCTTTTCCCTGAATATTTACCCGGTGTAGACCCGGTGATCCCCACAGATGTGAAAGCGCCATGGCCTTTTGAGCCAGTTGCAACAGAGGCTCCGGCTATAACTTTGCCCTCTGATGATATTGAGACCACTCTTCCAAAACCAGACCCTGATAACGGAAGTAATAACTGGGCAGTTTCCGGCAGCAAGACTGCCAGCGGTAATGCTATTCTGGCCAATGATACCCATCTGGGATTAAATTTACCTTCTCTCTGGATCATGTTGCAGCTTCATTCTCCTGATGTGAATGTTTACGGCTTCACTTTTACAGGGGCAGCAGGTATTACTATTGGGTTCAATGATTCAATCTCATGGGGGTTTACAAATGCCCCTCGTGACCATAGGGACTGGTACAAGATCAAGCTCAAAGATGACAGCGAAAATGAATACTGGCATGACGGACAATGGAAGAATACTGAAAAAAGGGTGGAAACAATTAATATACGAGGAGAAGAGCCTTTTTATGACACTATTACCTTTACACATCATGGCCCGATAGTGTATGATAAGAATTTTGGTGATGAGGATAGTAGAAAAAACTACGCCCTGCACTGGATCGGGCACCAACCCTCCAGGGTGCAAAAGGCTTTGCTTAAATTAAACCGGGGCAATAATTATGAAGATTATCTGGCTGCTATAGAATATTGGGATGCACCTCCTCAAAATATTGTCTTTGCTTCTGTGGATGGAGACATTGCTTTAAGGGTTCAAGGTCAATTTACAGCAAAATGGAAGGAACAGGGTAAATTCCTGATGGACGGCAGTGATTCTAAAAATGAGTGGCAGGCGCTGATCCCCAAGGCGCAGAACCCTTACCAATATAATCCGGAGCGAGGATTTGTAAGCTCCGCTAACCAGCACTCGGTGGACAGCTTGTATCCATACTGGGTGTATGATGCTTCTTATGAGTATTACAGAAACAGGATAATCAATCAACTGCTTGCGTCCATGGACAGCATTACCGTAGAGGATATGATGGAAATGCAATCCAACAGCTACAGCTTACTTCCTCAGGAGGTACTTCCTTTAATGCTTGACTCTTTATCAATGGATGGTTTGAGCAACGAGCAAAAAGATGTTGTAGATGCACTAAAAAAGTGGGATTATAACTACCTGGTAGGTCTTAAAGCTCCCAGCTATTTTCAGGCCTGGTGGAACCAGTTGAATACTTCCATTTGGGACGAGTTCAACAGAACTGACCTTGCCCTTGATGCACCCAATGACTATACTACCACCTATATCATCAAAAACTATCCACAATACAAATTCATTGATGTGGACTCCACTGACCAAAAGGAATCGTTGACTTACCTTATAAATACTTCTTTTAAGCAATCTTTGGCTAACCTGGAAGCCTGGAAGGAAGACAACCAGATGGATTATACCTGGGGCAATTATAAGGGGACATTCATACGACACCTTGCCGATTTAGGTGGCAGCCTTGCCGGTTTTAGCCGATACAATGTGCAAGTGAATGGTGTAGCGGACGCTATTAATTCCACCAAGCGCAATCATGGGCCGTCAGAAAGGTTTATCGTGGAAATGAGTTCTCCGCCAAAAGCCTGGGGTATTTATCCCGGAGGACAATCCGGAAACCCGGGTAGCATCTGGTATGACAATATGATTGACGGCTGGCGTGATGGAGAGTACGTTCCGCTACTGTTCATGAGCGAAAAAGATGCTAATCAGGAGAAAATATTATTTGATCAAACTTTGAAACCCATAGAATAATGAAATTCATCATTCAAGCTATATTAATTGGAGTATTATGCTACGCAACCGGTCAATACCTGCCTTTCTGGTCTTTGGCAGCAGTAGCTTTTGTAATAGCAGCTCTTTTTAGATTGAGCCCTTTACCTTCATTTATGTCGGGCTTTTTGGCTGTTTTTGCTTTGTGGTCTTTTTTAGCCTACAATATAGATCAGGAAACCTCCTCTCTATTAACCAATCGCGTTGCCCAGGTTTTTATGGGCATCCCTAATATTGCGCTTATCTTGATAACGGGTTTTATCGGAGGACTTACAGGGGGATTTGGTGCAGCCTCCGGCACATTGTTCATTGGCCTTACGCGGAAAAAGCGGGTACAAAAGTATTATTCATGATAGTGTGGCAACCTTTCGGGAAGCTGCTGTTTTAGAAATTACAATAAAGCTTTTCCCAATCTTTAACCCAGCCGATCCATTTTTTAAGATGGGCGGCACCAAAGTAGGTATTCGAGAAATCATCAAAGTTTTCGTACTGAAAAGCAAGGTAGAAATTCCAAAACATAATACCCAGATAAGGGATAGCTTCCAGCTCTTCTTCGGATATATTTCTTAATTCCCTGTAACCGGAAACTGCGGTTTGAAATGCGGCATCTGCATCCTCCTTTTTCATGCCTTTAATCACGGTATGGAAAAAATAATGCACCTGAAAGGTCATTAGGTCGTTGACGAGGTAACCTTTGCCACAAAAATCGTAATCAAAAACTGTCAGGTTATCATGTTCATCAAAGTGAAAGTTTTTGGGCAGGTAATCATAATGGCAATACCCATAGCCAAACGATGCCGCATTGAAGCTTTCCAACTTTCGAATCACCCGCTCTGAAATATCCACCAGATAATCATACCCCTCTGTAAAATCTTCAAAAGCCGGTTTAAATACTTTCAATGGGCGGTGTATAGTAGATTCTATGGTATAGCTGTTCCTGTCATAACTCAGGTCCAGATCAGATGTTATATTATGGTTAAAACCCATTTCCCTGCCGATGATCCTGAGTTGTTCATCTGTAAAATCGTAATATACCTTACCCGGAGCGAAAGAAAACAATACTCCATAACGCATACCTTCTGCTGCCACAAACTCCTGGATTTGCTGGCCGTGCAAATCTTTTAACGGGTAGGACACTTTGGCTCCGTTGCCCTTCAGAATATTAAGCAGTTCAACTTCTGCCTTTATTTCATCGAGAGACCTGTGCATCTCCCTGTAAACTTTAAGGATAAATTTTTCCTGCCGGCTCTTTATAAGATATGTATCACTGACTCCCCTTAACAGGTATTTGCAGGAAGTTTGCCCCAACCCATAATGCTCACTTACAAATCCGTTTAGCGCAGAAGGTGATAAAGTGGAATACTGGGTTGGGAAAATTTTCATAGGTTCAAAAGAGTATTTGTACAGGACTTATTCAGTGTCTTTAATAATTACTCCTGTAGCTACAAAAGTAATTTCATCTTTAGGCTCTGTAATGGCTGCAATTTCCTCTTCCGACTTTCCAGCATCTTTGGCAAAGTGCTTTAATGTTTCCACATCAGTGGTTACTTTCTTTGCAATACCTTCCATTACCACAGCCTTTCCTTCTGCTCCTTCTTTAGGCACGAAAAAGCCATAGTCCTTAAAGGTCACCCTCATTTCTTCTTCACCGGGTACTTCTACTTTCATCCAGCAGCCTTTCATTTTACAGGTGGCAAGTATTTCACTCGAAACTTTGACCTGTAATGAATCTACACCTTCCATTTTGGCCAATAGTTCTTCTGCTGATATGGCACCTTCCTCAGTGATTTCTTCACCATAACTTCCTGTAACGGCTGGCTCTTCAGTAACAGTGTTTACTACTTCTTCTTGCGTCTTTTCTTCAGCGCTCTGTTCATTTTGATTTCCTCCACAGGCTGCCATTATGAGGCAAACTGAAGCTATACTTAATACTTTTTTCATTTTTTAATGTTCTTTAAATGTTCTTGGTTGTCCTCAAAAATAGAATAAAATAAGAATAAATGAACTCCTGACGAACTGCTGGGCATGAATTTTGGTTTTGATCATTGATTATGATCAAAGCGATATTTTCTACTATTCTGATTTCAGCGTTTTATTATGCTCAGGCTCAGCCTCATGGAGAAAATCATGATGCACGATTAGGTTATATTGAGTGGACAGCTCATTATAATTTAGGTTGGAATGATTTCCAGGGAAAACCCGGCCTTGAAGCCATTGGAGATGCTGGTACGGCTGTTGCTATTAAAGCAAATCCATATATGGTGAAAAATAAAATCTCTTACCATGTACGCGCACTGTTTATCAAAACAAAATCCTGGTATCGTGACCAGTCTCCTGCTCTGCTTGCGCATGAACAATTACATTTTGACATCGCAGAATTGTATGCCAGAAAAGCCCGGAAGAAGATCAGGGAACTGTCATTGGCAGGAATAAAAGACCTCAAGGTCTATAACCGGGAAATACAAAAAATCCTTAATGAGAGCAATGCTACTGATCAAAGGTATGATACTGAAACACTCCATGGGGCAATGGTTAAAAAGCAAAAAGAATGGACGGATTGGGTAAAGGCCGAACTACAGTCGCTGCAGCAATTTAAAGGTCAGCACATCGACATATAAATCGGCCTTCTTACTATCTACTCATCAGTCCCTTCCCAGACTTGTCGCGGTTTCCTGGATAATATCCCATGAGTCCATTACATCCTCCTCTGTAACATGGGTTTGGCCTGCCACCAGCCTCAGTACCATATTGTCCCCTATTTTAGTATGTGTAAGGTACATTTTACCAGATGCATTGAGTGCATCCATCAATTGTTTATTGAGGTGGTTCAGTGATTCAACCTCCTCCTCCCCATCCGGTTTGTAACGGAAGCATACAAGGTTTAATGAAGTGGTAAATTCTTCAAAATCTTTATGTTCCGTGATTTTTTCTGAAAGCTTTTCGGCTATACTGATATGGTTCCTCAGGATTGTCTTCATTTCTTCTACACCATAGCTTCTGAGCACGAACCATAACTTCAAACTTCGGAATCGTCTGCCTAGCTGAATTCCCCAATCTCTATAATCTTTAACGACACCAGTGGTGTTGGTTTTTAGATATTCAGGAAGGATGCTAAAGGTTTTCACCAAAGCCTGCTCGTCTTTAACAAAGTAAGCTGAACAATCAAAATTGGTCATGAGCCATTTGTGAGGGTTAAACACAAAACTATCGGCATCCTCAATACCTTCAATCATCCAGCGGTATTCTTCAAGTATCAGGGCTGAGCCTGCATACGCTGCGTCTACATGAAGCCATACGCCATGATCACTGCAAACTTTTGCCATAGCCGCGAGTGGATCTATGGCTACCGTACCTGTACTGCCAATAGCCGCAACCACCGCCAGAGGTTGATAGCCCTTTTTAATATCCTCCTCAATGGCCTGTTTCAATAACTCAGGTTTTAACGCCATTTTCTCGTCTACACCAATTTTGACAAGGTTGTGCTTGCCAAGCCCCATGATTTTAACTGCCTTTTCAACAGAAGAGTGTGTTTCTTCTGAACAGTAAACACGCATAGGCCTGTTATTGAAAAGGCCATTGCTGTTCGGTTCATAATCATTTAGTTTTTCCCTGGCAGTGATCAAAGCACAAAGTGTGGCTGTAGAAGCAGTGTCCTGGATCACTCCAGTAAAAATAGCTGGTAGTCCCAACATATCCCTTAGCCAGATCATCACCTTTTCCTCCAGTTCGGCAGCGGCCGGTGAGGTATCCCAGATCATGCATTGTGATCCCAGCGCTGAAGCCAACATATCTCCTAATAATGACGGGAAACTGGCATTAGCCGGAAAATAAGCATAAAAATTCGGACTCTGCCAATGGGTAATACCTGGTATAATGATCTCCTTAAAGTCCTGAAAGATTCGTTCCATGGGTTCTCCATGCTCAGGTGCCTTATTAGCTATTTGCCCAAAGATCTCTCCGGGCTTCACCTGCGATTTTACAGGGTAGTCCCGAATGTTTTCATAGTACGATGCTATCCAGTCAACCATAGCATGGCCCTGCTTTTTAAACTCTTCTATATTCATACAGTTTACTTGTTAATTATTCACTGTTCAAAATCACCGTTTATCGATTACCTATCTACTGATCACCGTTTACCTGTCCCCATACAACTCCTGCCCTGCTTCATAATACTTATCTCCTTCCACCCACACCGGGGTTTCTTCATCGTTGGCTATTTTTCTACAGGAAAGCACGTATGCTCTAAAGAATTTGAGCAGGTAATCGTAGTTCAGCGTTTCCGGGTTATCGGTTACCTGATGGTAGTATTTAAACAGCTCTTTATCAAAAGCTGTGAAACCAAGGCTAAAAGTTGGTGCAGGAATTCCTTTGGTCGCAAAGTGGACATTGTCGGAACGATCAAAAAGATTTTGCTCTGGGGCTGGATCATCTATAGCGGTAAGGCCTATAGCGCTGCACGCCTCTTTGATGTTTTGGGAAGCTGTAGTCCGCTCAAGGCCTACTATAGTGGCTTTGGTGGTATCATTATATGAGGCATTGTCACTGTTGAAGCAATAAACTGCTTGCTTTAAAGGCACTAACGGATTTTCCACATACCATTTACTTCCCAAAAGACCTTTCTCTTCTGCTGTAAACAATATGAACAGAGCAGATCTCTTGGTTGGGTATTTCGCTATGTTTTCCGCAGCACTTAACACGGTAACTGTTCCTACGGCATTGTCTCGTGCCCCATTGAATATTGAATCCAATTCTGCATTGGGCTTGCCAACACCTACATGGTCATAGTGTGCTGAGTAAATAATATATTCATTCTTAAGCTTGGGATCAGTGCCTTCCACTATTCCAACTACATTACGGGAGGTTAGTCTGTTATTGTCGATCCCACTGATCACTAACCCTGTTGATACTTCGGCCCCTTTCTCCAGCTCGTCTAAGAGATTGTGATTAGAATTTACCCAAAGGTGTACTGGCCCTCCTACAGGTTCATTCTTATCCCTCAGGGTCATTTTATCATGACTGAGGTATCCCTTAACTGAACCCCAGTATTGTGCGTTGTAATCGTGAACTTCTATGAGTGCTATGGCCCCGGCAGCCTGGGCAAACCCTCTTTTTTGTAAAGAAAGCTTAAAGAGGCTTCCCTGATCTGTCTGATCCGGTGCCCCGGCTTTGACCAGTATGATTTTCCCTTTGACATCGGCACCTTCGTAGTCATCAGACATACCATAGTTAAGGTATACAGCCTGGGTTACCTTTTCGATATTTTCCGCATTGAATATTGCTACCTGCTGACCGGAAAAGTCCTTCTCCGAAATAGTAACTTTTATTTTGTTGGGCAAAGAGGCCTGCTTTAAAAGCACCTGTTGAAAATAGCCATTATCCGCCCCTGGAACCGGCTTAACGCCATATCTTTTAAACTCAGCCGCAATATAATCTGCAGCCTTTTCTATTCCCGGTGTACCTACTTCCCTGCCCCGCAACTCGTCAGAGGCCAGGTAAAAAATGTGGGACTTAATTTCTTCTTTTTCAACAGTGGCTTTTACCTTTTCAAGGTCGGAGGATTGTGCCATAGATAAATGGCATATGAATAAAGCCGATAGGATCAAAATGGTTTTTCTCATGCTGGTTGTTTTAGGTGTGTTTAAAGTTAGGAGAAAACTTGTCATTTTATAAACAAGATTTCTCCTAACGGTTAATAACCAGCATCAGCGCAGGCAAATTACTTTTCCTCTTTCAACCAGAGGCCGTCCATTTCTTCGAGGGTTTTTCCTTTTGTTTCAGGAATTAATTTCCAAACAAATATTATGGTAACGATACACAAACTGGCAAATATAAAATAAGGCAAACCTCCATTAAAAACATCCTTGTTTACTTTACTCCCAACAAGCAGAGGAAATACACCAGCAACAATAGCATTGAACAACCACTGTGCCGCCACTGCAAGTGACATAGCCGCACTTCTTACTTTATTGGGGAATATTTCAGATAATAATACCCATGTTATCGGGCCCATTGACAAAGCGAAAGAAGCAATAAATACCAACATTCCAATTAAAGATACCCAACCAAGCTGATCAAGATATATTGATGTTCCTAAAGACGCAATCCCTAAGAACATGCCTAATGTACCCATTATAAGTAGCGGTTTTCTACCCCATTTATCGACTTGATAAATAGCAACAAATGTAAATACAAGATTCACTGCACCCAAAAGAATTTGCTGCTTCAGTGCATCCTCAGGCCCGTACCCCAATACATTACTAAATATTTCAGCACCATAATACAAAATAGCATTGATACCAGTGACCTGTTGAAGTATAGATAGCGATATGCCTATAAACAACACTAATCTCATACTTTTAGAAAAAACAGACACTCTTTCTACCTTTGTTTCAATAAACAGTGACTCTTTAATTTCCCTGTACTCTCGTTCTGCCTCCTGTGGTGAGGTTGTTACTTTTGCAAGCACTACTTTGGCTTCCTCTTCCCGGCCTTTCATCATTAACCAACGTGGAGAATGAGGTACAAAGAATAACAGTAAAAAGAATGCTAATGCTGGCACCAACTCAGACCAGAACATCACCCTCCAGCCGGTTTTAACATTGTACTCATGCAGTGCTTCAAGCTCCTCAGGACCAAGAGCAGAATTATCTCCCCCTCCGATAAAGTATGTAGCCAGAAAAACTACAAAGAAACCAATAACAATAGCTAACTGGTAGTAGGAAACCAACCTGCCACGCTCTTTTGGAGGTGCTACCTCAGCAATATACATGGGAGCAGTCATAGAGGCTATTCCAACGCCAATCCCTCCAATTATTCTAAAGATTGCTAAGGTGGTGAGTGATTCAGGAATTCCCGATCCCCATGCAGATAAGGCAAATAAAAAGCCTGAAAGAATTAATGAATATTTTCTACTAAGCTTAGAACTTAGATACCCCGCCATTAAAGCTCCTACGAGACACCCTACAAGAGCACTACTTACAGCCCATCCCTGCTCTGCTTTTGTAAAAGAAAAATACTCTGTAAAATAAAGTTGTGACCCTCCGATTACACCGGTGTCGTATCCAAACAAAAGGCCACCAAGGGTAGCCACTACAGTAATTCCAAGGATGAACCTTTTGGAGTTTCCCGTATTTTCGATTTCATTCATGCTGATAATGTTTCTTTTGGTTAGTTGATTTCAAACGTTTGCAAAAACTTTTGAGAGGAATATGAAGTTGATTAAACGTGCGCCCATCAGTGGTTGACGGGCTTTTTTTCTGTCGCATAATTCGCTTCATGGACTCGAATATAATCAATTTCCAGTCTTTGAGGCCATATTTTTTCATCAATTCCATATTTGCCTCCCCAGTCTCCACCTACCGCAAGGTTAAATATGATGTGGAACTGCTGATCAAAAGGCCAGCCTTCCTGTCCTTCTCCTTTGCTCTCAATAGTGTAATATTTCTCTCCGTCTACAAACCAACTGATGTGCTCCGGACTCCAGTCGATGGCATAGGTATGAAAGTTTTCATGCAGGTCATCAACATAGATGCTATCGGACTTTTGGGTACCAATACGGTGGTTATATTTTTTAGTATGAATGGTGCCGTAAACCATTCCCTGATTATACCCAACATGTTCCATAATATCTATTTCACCGTCCTTTGGCCAGTCAAGCGGACGATCTAACGTAGGGAGCATCCAAATGGCCGGCCATGTGCCTTTGCCATAGGGTAATTTTGCCCTGATTTCAATGTAACCATATTGCCAGTCGCCCTTACCTGTGCTCACCACCTTGGAAGAGGTGTAGCCATAAGCTTTTCCCTCCACCTTATGGGCCTCAATGATTAGCCTGCCATTGGTCACCCTTACATTTTCAGGGTTGTCTGTGTAGAATTGTAATTCATTATTGCCCCATCCGCAGATATGAGGACAGCCATCTCCAAGTTCGAAACCCCACTTGGCAGAATCAGGCGCCCCCTCATAGTTGAACTCATCGCTCCAAATCAACTGTCCTTCCTGTGACTTAGCCAGTACTGCCATGCTTAAAAGCAAAACGGTTAATATTATCTTTCTCATAAATCTAATGCTTTAAATAAAATCCGGATTGCTTTACATCTTCAGAGCTTGACCCAATAAACAGTTGAAAAGCTCCGGGCTCAGCTTTGTGAGACATATCAATAGTATAAAAAGCGAGGTCTTCTGAGGTAATTTCAAACTCAACCTCTTTGGTCTCCCCGTTTTTGATCATCAGCTTCTTAAAACCTTTTAGCTCTTTAACCGGTCTTGTTACACTTCCTACAAGATCCCTGATATACAACTGCACCACTTCTTCCCCGTCATAAGGCCCCGTATTGGTTACCTTTACAGAAGCTTTTAAGGTTTGATCAAATCCAATGGTGTCAGCACTTAGCTGTATCTCGGAATATTCGAAAGTGGAATAGCTCAGGCCATGCCCAAAAGGATACAGCGGAGTGTTTTGCACATCCCTGTATTTAGACTTGTAAACGCGTTCGCTTTTGGGTTCAGAGTAATCTCCTTCATAGGGTCTGCCGGTATTTTTATGGTTATAATAAATCGGCACTTGCCCCACATTGCGGGGAAAGGTTACTGGCAACTTACCGGATGGGTTATAATCACCAAAAAGGACGTCGGCTGCAGCATGACCGGATTCAGAACCCAAAGTCCACACTTCAAGGATCGCGGCTATGTTTTCATCCAGCCAACTCAGGTCCATGGCGCGGCCACTCATTACCACAGCTACCACTGGTTTTCCTGTTTCCGCTACGGCCTTCATCAAGTCAAGCTGAATACCGGGAAGCTGGATATTTGAACGTGAGCCTGCTTCTCCATTCATAACAGCACTCTCCCCCACTACCATAACCACCACATCCGCAGACCGTGCTACGGTTACTGCATTGGCGATCTTATCCCGGTTATCATCATACAGGTTGCACCCTTCGGCCGAAATTACTTTAGTGTTTGGACCAACAGCATCCTGAATGCCTTTTAAAAAGGTAACAGGGTGTTGTGCTTCTCCAAAAAATGACCATGTACCATTCATGTCGGCATGGTTATCAGCCAATGGGCCAATGACGGCGATGGTTCCTGCATCTTTATTCAGCGGCAACAACTGACCTTCGTTTTTCAGCATCACTATGGATTTTCTTGCCACATCACGGGCAACTTCCAGATGCTCTTTGGCCCGGATGTCTTGAGCTTCCCTTACCGTATCACTGTATCTGTAAGGATCATCAAACAGCCCCAGGTCAAATTTTAATTTTAGTACATTTCTGACTGCAGCATCAAGATGCTTTTCCTCTAGCTTTCCTTCTTCTATCAACCTGGGTATTTCGATGAGATAAGCGTCACCCATCATGTCCATGTCCACACCGGCTTTCAGAGCCATGGATGCTGCTTCGGCAACATTGGCCACATTGCCATGGGAAACCATTTCGTTAATAGATTGCCAGTCAGAGACTACCATACCTTTAAAGCCCCACTCGCCTCTGAGGATGTCGCGAAGCAAAAATGCGTTACCGGAAGCCGGCACACCATTTAATTCATTAAAAGAAGTCATGATAGTGGCTGCCCCTGCATCAATTCCCGCTTTATAAGGTGGCAGGTAGGTCTCTCTTAAAGACCGTTCTGACATATCCACCGTATTGTAGTCGCGACCGCCTTCAGGTGCACCGTAAGCGGCAAAGTGTTTAACGCACGCTGCCATGGTTTGGGCATCAGAAAGGGACTCTCCCTGAAAGCCACGAACTCTGGCCATGGCTACCTGAGAGCCCAGGTATGGGTCTTCACCAGCACCTTCTGCCATTCTTCCCCATCTCGGGTCGCGGCTGATGTCTACCATGGGCGCAAAATTGAAGGTAATACCGGCTGCCGTGGATTCAATGGCTGCTATCTTTTCCGCCTTTTCTATGGCTTCCATGTCCCAACTGGCCGCAGAAGCCAGTGGTATAGGGAATACAGTTTTAAAACCATGGATCACATCTGCTCCAAAAAGCAGGGGAATTCCCAGACGTGATTCTTCAACAGCTATTTGTTGTAGCCTTTTCGTATAAGCGGCTCCGTGTACGTTAAAGAGGCCTGTCAGCTTGCCTTGTTTTATCAATTCATCAAATTTGTCTGACTCGGTTGTTCTTACCGTGGGGCCTGTATTGAAAAGGTCGCCTACGTAAAAATTCAATTGTCCTACCTTCTCCTCAACAGTCATTTGCCCAATAAGCTTCTCTATCCTTTCATTTTCAGGCTGCTTCCCTTCTGAGGTGGCCTTATCCCCCGACTCCTCAACCGAGCATCCTAAAAAAGACGCTGCTATTGCCGTAAATATTAATGCGTATACTTTTCTTTTCACTTAATCAAAATGTTTTCGCCAGCCTCTAAAAGTAAATGCCGACCTGATGAAATACTTGTTTTTATTGCTCCTGGAAAACCCTCACGTAGTCCACAATCATTTTTTGTGGGAATACTGTATTCGCATCCGGACTTCCAGGCCAGTTCCCTCCTACTGCTACATTGAATATAAAGAAGAAATCATTCTGGAATTCACTGAGGTCAGCAGGTGTGGTGTCTACTTCGTTGAACTTCACATCATCCACGTACCAGGTAATTGAAGTTGCATCCCATACTATTGAAAAGACGTGAAACTCATCAGCAAATATTCCTGAGCTCAGGGTATAGCTGTCACCATAGTTGACATTGCTGCCGCCGTTATCCCAGTGTATGGTGCCATGCACGGTATTGTCCCTGCCAGTCGCACTGCCACCAATCATTTCCATGATATCGATCTCGCCACATTTTGCCCAGCCTACAGTGTTAAAATTTGAACCCAACATCCATAGGGCAGGCCAAATACCCTGGCCTTGGGGAAGGGCGGCCCTAATGTCAATACGTCCGTACTGGAACGTTTGATTACCTGCCGTAATGATCCTGGACGAGGTATAATCTCTGCCTCCAAAGCTTTCTTCTTTGGCTGTTATGATCAGGTATCCGTCCCGGACTTCAGTATTTTCTTCTCTGTAATATTGCAACTCGTTATTGCCCCAGCCATTGCTACCTGTCCCTATTTCATAGGTCCAATCACCACTAAGGGCAGTCCCTCCGAACTCATCCTGCCACACCAGCGTCATGCCATCATAGCTTTCAGGGGTGGTATATCCTTCCGAGGGAATATCCGTCGGGGTGCTGTCATCTTCAAGTTGGATGACTACCTCTTTTTCAACACTAACAAACTGACTACTGGTGGCATGTGCCTGAACGGTTACTATATACGTTCCTGATTCAGTGTATTTATATGCAGCTTTTCCATCATTAGAAATGGTAGCTGCTTCATTGGGTAAGCCAAAATAGTAGCTGTAAAAATTAACATTATCGGCAGTGGCCGTAAAAGCTACTGACCCAGGATTGTTTTCATCTTCCTGAAGGTCGAGCTTCAGGTTTGAGGGTAGAACTATTGTTGGCTCTCCTTCATCTCCTGAACAACGATACCAACAAAACGATATCAAAATTATCAATACAACATTGTGTCTCTTCATAAAACTATATATTAATGAGGGATGCCTGAGGTCAGGCACCCCTCCTTGAATTATTCAGCAATAAGAATAAAGTTCCAGAATGCTCCTCCGACCTCACCTGCTGATACGTCTATGGTTATTCCTAAAACCTCATTTTCTCCATCATTCACATAAAAAAGTACCTCATAGGTTACCGATGCATCATCGAATGGCGGCGCGGCGTTATACTCTCCTCCATTGTAAGCTTTGGGCAAGGCTATAAATGCCCCGGTTCCAGTTACTGTTATTGTAGAAGGGTCACTACCCACTCCCTCCTGTAAGCTGAAATCATGACTGCCTGATCTCCAGTCTTCACCGTTGGTACCTAATAAGTCGCCTTCATTCTGACACCCATCAGGAAGTCCCATATACGCTTCAGCAAACACATCTCCGTTTGCATCATATATGTATCTGTCATCAGACCTGAAGATAAACTCATCATTAAATAGGCAAGGTCTATCTCCTGATAAATCAGCACTACCAAACCACTCTGTACTACCTTTAAACGGACCGACTCCGAACGCTCCTGGCGCAGGTAGTAGCTTCCATGATTTTTGAGAATCTCCTGTAAGTTGAGAATAAGTGATCTTGTTTGAAGTAGCCAGAATAAGCATTTGAGAAGTATAGTTACTGCCATTCTCATTTGTAGCTGTTAATTTCACTGTGTAGAGTCCCGCCTGAGCATAATTGTGTACAGGATTTTCCTCTGTAGAACTATTGCCATCTCCAAAATCCCAACTATAAAAATCTGCATCGCCAGTACTATTAGTAAAAGATACTTCCAGACCGTTTTTTGCATACACAAAAGATGGTGTTGGGGGCGTTGCATTTGCAACATCCAAAGGAATCAGAGTTTGAAACCATGACAAATCTGGAGTTGAAGCATCGAGATATTTTAATACAATCTTCTCCTCCTCAATTGCCAGAATTTGATATTTAGAAACACCAGTATAGTATCCAATAAACCCGGGGTTGGATATTGTCAAAAACTGATTCCCGTCAACATCTTCTGTAATAGACCAGGTTAAGTTTTCAGGAGCATCATAAGGAGCAGTAAAGTCACCAGCATTTTCATAAGCACCAGGAAAACTTCCTGCTTGCTGAGTGTTAATAAATACATCTCCATTTGTACTTTGAATATAGCTAAAACCTGACAATTTAAAGGTAAATTCATCATTATATAACCCCGCTCCTGCCTTATCGTTTGGAGGTGCAGAATAATAAGAAGGCCAGGTCGCGTCCGCAGGTCCAACTCCAAAATGTCCTGGTAATTTAGCATCTATCACCCATGTTTTACCTTCAGTGTTATCAGAACCGCCTGTTAACATATTGTAAACAGGAATATCTAACATTGAAGGATTCGTTTCAGCTATCTCTATAGTAGTGGTCGACGAGATACTTCCTCCGGAAGTATACACCGTCAAGGTAACCTCATAAGTTCCCTTGAGAGGAAAGGCTCCGGTCACATCATCACCTTTGGCACCGCTTCCGTTACCAAAATCCCACACTTTAAGAAAAGCGGAAGATGAATTTTTAAAATGTATGATGTTTTCATTTTCAGCATTCACTGTCACACTTATGGCAGCATCTTCTGCAGTTGGTGGTGGTCCTATTTCAAGATCCTCCTCACCGTGTGGATCACAGGCGGTAAACAATACCAGAAGCGCCAGTATCCATTTGAAATTTATAATTAAGGTCTTCATATCTGTGATTTTTAGTAATTATCATTTTGTTTCCAACCGGCACCTGCAAGGTCTATTTCGATCTGAGGGATTGGGAATACCTCATGCTTGCCGGCTACAAAACCATCGATATTGGCAGCAGCCTGTCCTGTCCTTACCAGGTCAAAAAACCTGTGCCCTTCTCCGGCAAGTTCTACCCTTCGCTCTTTAAGTATGGCATCAGTGAGGTTCTGGCCAGTCAAACTAAGCTGATCAAGATCAGCCCTGTCCCTTACTTCATTTAAATATCCCAGGGCTTTGGAGTCATCAATACCTCCCCTGTTGAGTGCTTCGGCAGCCATCAGCAGTACGTCCGCATAGCGGATAGCCCTGTAGTTTACCGGACTGGTAAGGTGTACATCACCCTGGCCGATATCAGCAGCTCTGGGGATGTATTTGTGATTGTAATATCCTGTGTGCTCATAACCTTTGGTATAGGTAACTTCTTCCTCCTGAGCAGCCGCAAAGGCTTCAATGTCAAGGATAGTAGGCTCAAAACGCAGATCGCCAGACTCAAAAGCATCGACAAGGTCTTGAGTAGGGACATTAAAGCTAAAACCATCTGCATACAAAGGCCCGTCATATCCTCGAATACCATTGAAGCCTACGGCAACATTACCTTCCACACATTGCAGGCACTCAAAACCGGCACCTTCTTCATTAGTGTACTGGATCTCAAATACCGACTCTATGTTGTTCTCATTTTGAGTCAGGAAAAGGGTACTGTAATCATCAAACAGATCGTATACACCCAAACCTATTACCTGCTCCAATGCATCTGCTGCCTCTGAGAATTCGTCCTGGTACAGGTGTGCTTTACCGAGCAGGGCCAATGCGGCTCCTTTGGTAGCTCTGCCAAGCTGGGCAGGGGTTACGTCAAGATTTGCAGCAGCATACTCAAGGTCTTTTTCTATTTGGGTATAAACCTCAGCTTTGGGTGAACGCGGAATAGAGCTAAGCCCTTCGAAGGTTGCCCTTTCATCAACAATAAGTGGCAGGTCTCCAAATATCTTGACGAGTTCAAAATAATAGTAAGCTCTCAAAAAAGCAGCTTCAGCCAATATCTGCTCTTTACCTTCAAAGTCGATCTTGTCTTTGTTTTCAAAGATATAGTTGGTGCGGCTTATTCCTGCATACATCCATGACCAGATGTTGCGTAACTGGTCATTCACTGCACCATGTCGCATGTCGTCGATCTCCTGTAGGGCAATTACGTCATTAGCGTTTTCACCCCCAGCAAGGGTATTGTCGGAAGCTATGTCTCCAACCCAAACATTGATGTATGAAGCCTGCAACAAATCATAGGCTCCCACAACTGCGTCTTCGTAATCTTGTGGTGAATTGAAATAGCTATCTGCATCAATTGTGGCAGCCGGATCTATATCCACATAGTCATCACTACACCCAAAAAAGGTTAGCTGACATATTGTCACAAGAATATATTTCAAATATCTTTTTGTATTGATAATCATGATATTAGAATATTAAATTTAAACCTAACATGTAAGTACGTGGCTGAGGGTAAAAGCCATAGTCAATCCCTGAGGAAAGTGCTTCCCCGCTTGATACATCGGGATCGTAACCTCTGTATTTGGTGTAGGTGTACAGGTTATTTACCGAAGCATAGATCCTGAACTTGTTAATTCCCACTCTTTCAGTAAGTTCTGCTGGTAAGGTATATCCTAGCTGAATATTCCTTATACGCGCATATGAGCCATCTTCCACATAATAATCAGAGATCAGATTATTGTTATTAGCCCCGGTAGTTACTTTAGGGTCAGTGTTGGTAGAACCTTCACCTGTCCATCTTTCCAGGGTATGGGCAGACTTATTGGTCAA
Source organism: Fulvivirga kasyanovii (assembly GCF_009711405.1). Classification (GTDB taxonomy): domain Bacteria; phylum Bacteroidota; class Bacteroidia; order Cytophagales; family Cyclobacteriaceae; genus Fulvivirga; species Fulvivirga kasyanovii. Next base: position 17,420 of record NZ_SMLW01000644.1, read on the forward strand.
TGGAAGAAAACGGCTATAGTTTCTTAAAATATCATTGCCCAATGCTGAATAAATATTGGTAGAGAAGTCGATATTCCTGTATCTCACATTTAAACTAACACCCATCGTAACATCAGGTATCGGACTACCAATCAGCGTTTTATCATCGTTATTATCAAGCTCCACTACACCATCTCCATCGCCATCTTTATATTTAAGGTCACCGGGCGAAGCGTTTTGCTGAGCAGGGTGCTGATCAATGTCTTCCTGACTCTGGAATACACCTTCTGTTTCCAGTCCGAAGAAATAGCCAATAGGGTAACCTACCTCAAACCTGGTTGCGGTTTGTCCTATCCCAAAACTTCCGCCCGGAATAAAGTCTACACCATTCGCCAGCTCAACAGTTTCATTGGTCAGTGTACTCAGGTTATAGTTGACACTGAACTGCACATCATTGCTGATCTCACCATTGTAGCCAACAATGAACTCAAAGCCTCTGTTTTCAATGGTTCCAGCATTAATAAATGGGGCAGCACTACCGGGAGCACCTGACCCCAAAAGGCCTGATACCTGCGGTTGAAGCAGGAGGTCTTCCGTACGCTTCACAAAGTAATCTACGGAGGCAGATACCTTTCCTTCAAACAAACGAAGATCAAAACCGAAGTTAGCTTGCTTTAATTGCTCCCATTTTACATCCGGGTTGGATATCCTGCCAGGGGCACGGCCTGTAACTAATTCACCATTCAACACATAAACACCTTCTCCATTAAGCAAGCCTCTGTAAACGAAGTCCTGGATTTTGTCATTACCGGACACACCATAACTCGCCCTTAACTTCAATAGGTTAATAAAGCTTACATCAAAAAATGACTCGTCAGAAACTATCCAGGCCGCAGAGGCCGAAGGGAAGTATCCCACACGGTTATTCGGACCAAACCTGGTTGAGGCATCTCTCCTGACAATTAATGACAGCAGGTAGCGGTTTTCATAATCGTACTGTACTCTTGTAAAGTATGACAACTGCCTGAAATCATATTGGTATGAAGTAGCAGTGTTTTCATCATTATTCGGATCTGCCGCAGAAATATCTGCGAACTCATATGAATTGTAAGGAATATCAAAAGCTGTACCTGTCAAAGACTCTCCTCTTTCCTTTCTAACTGACATACCCAGCGTGACATCAAACCCATGTTTTTCGTTTAATACCTTTTTATAGTTCACAAAGGTTTCCCAGATATTATCATAAAAAATTTGCTGGGTTTCCGATACCGAATTAAATACCGTCTGCACCTGCGAGTTAGTAAGAGTATCGAGTTTTGTGATCGGATCGAGGTTAGCATTTAATGTATTGTTTTGAACTTTGTTCTGGCCGTAATAGACATAAGGGTTAAAGGTCTTATTTCTCACATTGGCATAGTTGTATCCAAAACGAGTGGTTACTTTCAGGTAATCCAGGATGTCATAGGTTAATGACAGCTTGCCGGTCAGCTTATCCACCCTGTTCCTGTTAAAAGTATTCGCAATCTGAGCTAGCGGGTTGATCACTTCCGAACCCAGCCCATCAGCAAGAGTAAAGTTCCCATCCTGATCATAAACTGACATGGTTGGTGCCATATTAATGGTATTATACAACACCGAGGCCTGACCATTTTCAGGCAGTGTACGTCTTGTTTCGTTGGCGTAAAGAAGTACGTTTTGGAAAGTCAGCTTATCGGATAGCTCCGTGGTGAAATTCATCCTGGTATTGTATCGCTGAAAACTAGCCTTATCACCACCAACAATACCTTCCTGATCAAAGTATGATCCTCCTATGGAATAAGTTGTCTTCTCACCTCCTCCGTTAACAGACAGGTTGTAATTTTGAATCGGCGCCCTGTCGAAGACTTCATCCTGCCAGTCAGTACCTTCTCCCAGGTTTACATTGGCAAACGGAGGAGTTTGTCCACCATTGGCGTAGGCCTCATTGGCCAGCACTGCATATTCTGTTGCATTAAGTAGTGCCAGTTTTCTGGAGGTTTCCTGTATACCATAGTAAGAGTCAAATGTAAAACGAGGTGCTGTATTTTGTTTTCCTTTTTTGGTCGTAATCAAAATCACACCATTGGCTGCCTGTACACCATAGATAGAAGCTGAGGCATCTTTCAATACATTTATAGATTCTATATCATTTGGGTTCAATGCACTGAGGCCATCAACAGAGTAAGGCACATCATCCACCAGCACAAGCGGGTTGTTGTTACCATTAGTGGTTATACCCCTGATCCTGATATTGGCAGATCCCCCGGGAGATCCTGAGGCTGTAGTAACATTCACACCGGCCATCTGGCCTTGTAGCGCCTGCTCCAGGCGGGTAGGATTGAGTGCCTGAATTTCTTCGGCCTGCACTACCGATACGGCTCCCGTAAGTTCCTTTTTAGTAGTGGTACCATAACCGATCACCACTACTTCATTGAGTGCTGTAATATCGGGTGTAAGCACCAGGTCAATGGTAGTACGGTTGCCTACATTGATCTCCTCGGTAACATAGCCGATAAAGCTAAAGATCAATGATGCATTTTCGGGGACTTCAAGTCTGTAATTACCGCTGATGTCGGTAACCGTTCCCTGGCTGGTTCCTCGAACCAGTACGTTTACCCCTGGCAGTGGCTCGCCAGTTTCATCTTTTACTGTACCGGAAACTACACCCTGTGCATAGGTAAGTGTAGTAAGGAGCAGCAAAAGTGCTGTTAGTAAAGAGTTCTTCATATTATATTAATTGGTTGAGGGTTAACGAAATGGATATAACTCCATTTCCAGCCATCAAGGAAGATGAAACCGCACGCAAAGGCAAAAAACATACTACATCATAACTACATCAACCCTATTTTTCCATTTTATCAAAACTTCATCAAAACAACTATAAATGAGCCGTTTATAGGCATTCAGAGGCACTGGAAACGTTTCCGAAACTTCACGTTTCTATTACTTCACTATTCTATTCTAAATACATCATTAATTTTTTACCTTTAAAAATCAACAACTGTATTGGTACACTGACTATGGTTAAAAACTACCTGTTGTTTTGCTTCATGATGTGTTGCCTTTTGCTCAATGGCCAGGCGCAGAATTATGATTTGGGGTTGCCATTTATAAAATACTACTCTACCCGTGAGTACAATGGCGGTATCCAAAACTGGGCAATAGCCCAAAATAAATACGGGCTGATCTATGTCGCTAATAATTTCGGCGTACTTGAGTTTGACGGGTCGTCGTGGAATATTTTTACCCTGAGCAGTGGCAGCAAGGTAAGGCATATCTCCATAGGCTCTGACGGCAAGGTATATGTTGCCAGTCAGGGCGATTTTGGTTATCTATTTCCTGATAGTACAGGAGAATTATCATATACTTCCCTTGCCGACAGTTTACCTGCCAAATACAGGAATTTCGACGAAGCCTGGCGGGTATTCCAGGACCATGACCGTCTGGTATTTTGCACTTTCCGGCAAATTTTCATTTATCATGCCGACGGAAAAATTGGTGTAATAGACCCGGAACAGGCACCTGAAAACTTTTTCTATACCAATCATCAGCTTTATGTAAACCAGCTTGAGGTGGGCCTCTCCTACCTTGATGGCAGTGCTCTGAAGATACTGCCCGGAGGTGAGAGCCTAAAAGGAATGACTGTGACCGGTCTGCTCAACCGACCTAATAATGAGCTTTGGGTGGCTACCTTGCACAACGGCATATTCATTTATAACGGCAGCAGTTTTGAGCCATGGAGCGTGAAGAACAACGAAGTATTTAAAAGCTCAGCGATCAATTGTGCTTTGCGCCTGAGGAACGGTAATTATGCATTGGGCTCTCAAAACAACGGCCTGTATATTGTTTCTCCGGAGGGTGAGATACTTCTTCACCTCAACAAAACCAAAGGGCTGAACAACCGGACCGTACTCAGCCTCTTTGAAGATGCTCAAAACAACCTGTGGCTGGGACACAACAATGGCATTACCTCTATTGAGCTCGACATGCCTTTTACCTACATCAACGAACAGGTCGGATTGCCAGGAACGGGCTATGATGGTTACCTTGACAACAACACATTATACCTGGGCACCAACAATGGGCTCTATATGAAAAGATTAAACGAAGGTAGCGGTAAAAACTACCAGTTTATAGAGGGCACAGAAGGTCAGGTGTACAGCATCAATAAAGTAAATGACCATCTGCTGGTCGGGCATCATAATGGGGCTTTTCTGCTAAAAGATAATTCTGTTTCCAAAATTTCGGATGTCCTGGGGGCCTGGACCTTTCTAAAGTTAAAAGACAGGCCCGGGTATATCATAGAAGGCACATACAAGGGACTGGTATTACATCAGGAAATCGGAGGGAATATTGTGTTTCTGCATAAGATAAAGGGCTTTGATGAGTCCTCAAGGGTAATGGAACTCAGTGAAGATGGTGATATTTGGATGACCCATGGTTATAAGGGTGTTTACAAGCTCAGGCTGAACGATAAGCTGGATTCCATATCATCGGTAAAATATTACGGTACAGAAGCAGGTCTCCCTTCAAATGCTTTAATCAACGTATTCCGAATCAGGAACAGGTTGGTGTTTACTACAGAAAATCAGATTTATCGCTACGATGAAAGTACTGACAGATTCGTGGTTGATGAATTTTTTAAAGACTTTTTCAACAATGATCCGGTTATAGCCCTTGCAGAAGACCCGTATCAAAACATATACTACATGACGATTCGGGAAATAGGGATACTGGAAAAGGACGCAAGCGGGGAATATCACAAAAAGACCAGCATTTTTAACAAGTTGAAAGATATGTTGAATGATGACCTGCAAAACGTGTCTATTCTCAGCGCCAACCAGGCACTTTACGCGGCCAAGGAAGGCTTTGTACTCTATACCGCAGGCTCGGCAAACATTACTGACCAGCCTTTCCATACGCTTTTACGACGGGTCAGCCTTACAGGAAACAGCAACACCACTTTGTTTTACGGGCATTATTTAAACAACGGAGAGGTGACCAATCAGCAGCCTAAAACATATGTACGGAAAATACCCTATGAGCAGAACTCGATTCAATTTAGCTATAGTGCAACCTTTGTAGATGGTTTAGAAAAGACCATGTATCAGTATTGGCTGGAAAATGGTGAGAAAAACTGGAGCGAATGGACGACAAGAACGGATAAAGAATATACTAACCTGCACGAAGGCACCTATACCTTTCATGTACGCGCGAAGAATATTTATGGTAAGCTAAGTGAACCGACATCTTACAAGTTTATCATATTGCCGCCCTGGTACCGTACAAACCTTGCCTATACTATCTATGCCGGGTTTATTCTCACGTGTCTGTACATTGCTTTTTACCTGTTTGACAAAAAACATAAAAAGGAAAAGCACCGCCTGACGATGAAGCAGGAGAAGGAACTACACAAAAAAGAAACGGAAATAGAGTCCATCACCAGAAAATCTGAGGAAGAAATACAGCGCCTGAAAAATGAAAAATTAAAAGCGGAGATCGATAGCAAGAATAAGGAACTGGCCACCTCTACTATGCACCTGATCAACAAAAACGGGTTTATAGCTAGTATAAAAAGTAACTTGGGAAGCATTTCGAAGAGGAGTAAAAACCAGGAAGTCAAACATGAACTGAAGAAAATCATTAGCAATATAGACCGGAATATTTCCCAGGACGATGATTGGGAGCATTTCGCCTTCCATTTTGACCAGGTGCATGGAGATTTCACCACGCGACTCAAAGAGTCATTTCCTGACCTAAGCCCTCAGGAAATGAAATTAAGTGCTTATCTGCGAATGAACCTTTCTACCAAGGAAATAGCACACCTTTTGAATATTTCGGTCCGGGGAGTAGAGATTGCACGGTACAGGTTAAGGAAAAAACTGGAGCTGGACAGATCTGTTAATTTGCAGGAGTTTATACTTAAATTTTAGGCGCCCAGGCTTTGCGGGCGCCTACCGGATTCTTTCTATTTCTCCATTAGGAATGCTATGGCGCTCTCTTCATCCTGTACGATCTTAAAAGGCATGTCAAATTTATTGACCACCGCTAATATCATATTTAAGTAGTAGCGTTTAAACACATTACCACTGGTGATAACTGCCGACCTTTTACAACCAGCATTAATAGAGGCCGGTACCATTTCGGCTTCAAACCATTTGCGGTTTTCCGGAGATACTACCCCCTGATTTCTGGTATCAGATAAAAACCGTGAAACTACATTGCCCTTCTGCGCCCAATCCAATAGCACTAAAAACGGCTTCTTATATTCTTCCTGTTTCGGGTTTCCCTGCCATATTATTTTCCCTATATACTTCTCAGGGTCATATAAAACCCTCGCATAAGGCTCATTCATCAATTCTATATCCATAAAAAATGTACTAAGTAGCTTGCTATAGTTTAAAACCTAAAATATAAACAAATAACAAATACTATTCAAAGAACAATGGTTCCCGAAAACCGAAAAATTATACCTGAAATCGCCTGATTTATGACTGAGTATCGAAAGCTGCTGCATATTTATCCAACAACCAAGACCACCCCTGAGCGGAGGCCAGGCCCGCCACATACTGCTGCCAGCCCTCCCCATGCCTTGAAAATGAATGGTGATTTACCTGAACATGGGTTTGGGAGTCCTCTGCCTCAAATCGCACCTCAACAATACTGGCTTTATCCGAATCCGGCACCGGGTCACGATTTAAACCTATTTGCCAGGTAAATGTGATGGCATAAGGAGGCTCATACCTTATCACCCTCCCCCAGTCGCACTCAAAGCCATTCGGACCTCGTTCAAAGCACCTTCCTCCTTGTTTTGGCTCTATGGCTATAAAGTCCAGTACCTCCTGGCTCCAGGTGTACTCCTGAGGCCACCATTCATGAAACTTATTGACAAACATTTCAAATGCCTTTTCCGGAGGTTCTTCAACTGTTATACTTCGATGTACTGACTCTTCTACTTTATCGTTTTTCATAATAACTAAAGCTTTTAGGCTCAAAAGTTACAAAATCTACCTCAAAAAAAATGCCTGCTATCTTCCGACAGCAGGCACCCCTATCAATCTATCACGTACTCAAAATTAATTCGTATCCACAAGCTCTACATTATACAAGAGCGGAGAGAAGGGCAAAATCCTTGTCAATAAGATCTGGTCCTGCACGAGCTCGTCGCGCACGGAAGAAGGAAAGACCTGTATACTACCTCCAAATGCCAGCTTTGATGGCATTACGAAGGTAGCCTTACCTCCTTCTTTCATTTTCAGAATTCCTTCCTTTAGGCCCTTTACGATATAGCCCCCATTCAGATCTATAGATACAGGTTGGCTGGGGTTGGTCTTATCCACCAGTGTACTATCCAGATAACGGCACTCATAATGGATCTTTACCCTGCTCATGCTGGTTGGCTGCGTACCCGTACCCTGCAATGTCTGGTTATAAATAAGCCCGGAGGATAGCTCCTCTTTATCCGTTACGGCTTTTGCGTCTAAATATTCCCTTAGCTCCTTCATTTCTTCATTATAGCGCTCATCTATCGTTTGAACACCGGCAACCTCCAGCTCCATGATAAATATGGAATTGGCATCAAAGTCATCAGCTTTATAGTCTCCATAAGCCAATGTGGAAGGAATATAGAACCTGAACCTCTCTCCTGTTTTCATCAGGTGAACAGCATAGTCCAGCCCAAGCGGAATTACACTTTTGTAGTCGTGCAGAAACCTAACCGGTGCCAATGAATCAGTTGTTTTTTCCAATTGCTTGCCTTCAAGCGTTTTGATATCATAAAAAACAGAAATGATGTCATTAGTCCTCACCGTTTCGCCCTGAGGGTTTTCTTCTAAAACTTCATAATAAATACCACTGGCATCTTTGGTTGCTGAGATACTCTTGTCCGAGAGGTATTTGGTGATCTTTTCATCCTCCTCCCTTCTCAATCGTTCAAGCTGGGTTTCTTCTTCTTTACACGAAGAAAAAATTGAGACTAACAGTGACATTCCTATCACATGCGCAATCGGTCTAATTGTTATCATATAAGTAAGATCGTTTTACTATTTATATGACACACCTGAATGCAGCATAGTTGGAACAGCAACCTAAAAAAATTGACAAGAAAAGTTCCATAAATGCACAAGAGGCTATATATCAGGAAGAAAACAGTAGAAATTATTTGAGAAAAAATAAATAAGTTTAAACACCTATCAGGTTATGAAAATCTCAAAGAGTTACTCAACAGGTTTGGTTACCCTTCGAGTTCTTCGCAGTGAAAGCCCAGCTCTTTCAAACTGGCAATCACATCACGGGTCCCGATGCCACGACTTACCACCCTGAGGATGTGGTCACAGTCCTGAATGTCAATATTCCAGTCTTCGATATCATCAGTGGTATCGAGCACCTCAGCCAGGGATGCCACCTGAACAGCATTAGTTATATTGGTTTTAAATACAAGTATATTGTCAATAATTGATGAACCCATCTTGTTTTGTATTTTCCTGTTACCAATGGTCTTATACGGCTGGAATGAACTTTTGATTATCAATCTGTTAAAAATGTTAAAATTTCCGGCTCCAGGATGCATATTTCTCCTTCATACACCTGGCACATGGCCTGTACCCTAGTTCAACTGCCTCTCTTTCACAGGCAAAAAACACCCTGTTCTCCATTTTCATACGTTTACCGCAAGCACAGTCCAGCATACCATAGATTTTCAACCTCCTGTTTCCGGCATAACAAATTTTTCCGGCAAGGATCACCCGGACAACAGAAACCTTAATGTGCATCATGAAATATAATACCCACTGCTACGCGCTCTCCCCACTTTACCCTGCTCACACCGTGTCGCATGGCAACTCTATAGTACCCGCGCACGCCATTAACGGGCCGGTAGTTTGTGGTAAAAATGAGTATATCGCCCTGGTTCGGCTGTAGTACCTCAGCACTGGATTGCGCTCGAGGCCGTTGCTCCGTCATCACAAATTCGCCACCTCCAAAATCTTTGTTGGGCTGATTTAGAAACAAAACTGCCTGAAACGGAAAATATACATCACCATACAAGTCCTGGTGTAGTGTATTATAGCCTCCCTCCTCATATCTCAAAATCAACGGTGTAGGCCTTTTCTGCCCTTCTTGATGACAGTAAGATAAAAATTCGCCATGACCTGTCGGGTATCCGGCACTTGTCTTCAAGACTCTTACAAATTTATTGGCAGTTGGCACCAGAAAAGGATACATACCCGTGCGGAGCTGCTGAATAACCTCTGGTAAGGGATATCTAAAGTACCTGTATTCACCTTCTCCAAACCTATACCTGCCCATGTCTATGGTACTCCTGAAAAGATGGTCCTGTGAATACAAAACTTTAAGTTCTGTACACTCGTCAGCAGAGAGTACATTTTCCAAAAGAGCAAAGCCGCGACCGCACAGCTGTTCATCAACGTGATTCCAATCCTGGCTCTCGATGCGATGTTGTAAAGTTAATGCTGTCTCCATCATGCGGCATGCTCCTCCCCAAACACCTGGGCTGATTCCCAGCCGATAATAGCCATCTTACGCTCCTGCCCCCAGCGGTACTCACCTATACCCCCAACACTCTTGATTACTCTGTGGCAGGGAATAAGATATCCTACCGGGTTTTTACCGATGCTGGTTCCTATCGCCCTTTGCGCCGTAGGTTGGCTGATCTGATTGGCGATTTCACTATACGACACCAGTTTCCCCTCAGGGATCCTGAGCAAGGCTTCCCATACTTTCAACTGAAACTCCGTTCCTTTCAGGTGTAGCCTGATCTTTTCAGGATTGTCAAGGTTTTTATTGAAGAACTTTCTTACGGTATCGTGGTCACCATCTGCTCCCATTCCCAGATGTGCTTTTGGCCATAGCATTTTGAGTTCTTCCACTACTTGTTCTTCATCATCAAAAAAGAGCAGGTTGCACACTCCCTTGCCGGTGGTAGCGATCAGGTAATTGCCAAACAAGCATTCATTGATGCTGTACTTTATAGAAAGATTCTCTCCCTGGTTCTTATACTCTCCGGGAGTCATGCCCTCAATATTCACAAAAAGATCATGCAGCCTGCCTGAGCCTGAAAGACCGGTTTGGAAAGTCGTCTCTTCCAGGGAATGCTGTTGAGAAAGTACCTTCTTGGCATGTGCTAAACTGAGGTATTGCAGAAACTTCTTGGGCGATACACCTGCCCATTTTTTAAAAAGCCTCTGAAAATGGTATGGGCTCAAATGTACACTCTCTGCCACCTGTTCTAAATTAGGCTGATCCTTGAAGTTGGCCTTAATGTAATTGATTGCCTGGGCTATGCGTTGATAATCAGTCATATCTAATATTATTTACCAGATACAAATCTAAAGGTTGCCATAGCCGGAAAGTACCCGAAAATTGCTATAAATCCAAAACATGTAAATTTTTAGATTCAATGGGTGACCATGTTAATGTTATCACACCTGATACCTGCGTACGTACTAAAAAGACTTATAGCCAGACATAAGCCAATGTTAACCCCTGCTTTACTAAGTCTCTAAGGATTAGTAAAGCTAGACTGTGGGTTACCCGCAAGCCTGACTAAAAGCAAATAACCGTGTAAGAGATACAGGGATATTTATACTCATGAAAAGCATCCTTCCAGAACCTGTTATCGGAGGAAAAGCACTACATGTAAATTACGCTCAATCACGGCCATTATCAATAGCATCAAAAACTGCCCCGGCTGCCAATGCATAGGTCAGGTGAAGAAGGGCATCTTTGGCCAGTGCCTTGGCTCCCCATTTGGATGCCGGTGGCGACTCCGTCATGGCAGGGACCATCACCAGCTCTGTGCCCCAGATGGCACCAAAGTGGATAGCGGTAGCCGCAGGGCCTTTAATACCCGCTAATGACAATAATCCACGGCAAACTCCCCAGCCGGTGCCATAGCCCCAATGCATCAACTGCCCAAATTTCTCTTCATTCTGCTCTTTTACCGAGTTTTCTTCATTGCCTTGTTTCTTATCCTGCTCCTCCTTTTCTCCACCTCTGGGTTCCACGCCCAGCACCTTGCCACCTACTTCTGCAGGTGCATTGCTAGGCTCCCGGCCGCTGAGCTTCATTTCGATCATCTGTGCAATAGTTATGGCTACTGTACCGGCAATACCGGCTAGCAGGCTCCTGCCTATGGCTGATCCCACACTTCCCACATTTCTTTCTATATCATCAGTTTTCATCGTTATTCAATTTTAGTTGTGTTGATTATTCTCAATGGGAGGCATGGGCCTGCACCTCTTCTTTTTCCTTCTCCTTTAAGCGTGAAGGCATTTCCAGCTTGTTTTCCTTATACCATTTCACAGGGTCTTCCTTCAGCTTTGAAATGATAACCGAAAGGGTATCCAGCAAACGGTGACTGGGCACCCAGCCCAGCAATTCCTTCGCCCTTGACACATCCAACTCATAATGATCATCTGCCCTGTCGATCATCCATGGCTTGATGAAAGGGTCTCCGAACAAGTTCATGCCCCACGAGCCGATTTTAGCAAGTGCCTCAGGTACTTCATAGGTTTCCCAATCTTCACCATGAATAAGTTTTCCTATGCGCTGCTGCAGATCTTCATAGCTGGGGGTTTCAGGCTCACCTATATTTATGGCTACCTCCTCTGGCAACTCCTTCCGCTTCTCTACGGTTTTAATCAACGCATCCAGCACATCGTCCAGGTGAACGAATACATTACCATGCGATGTATCGCCAGAGTAGAAATGACTGGTAAACTGCTTCTCATAGATGCGCTGTATCTGATGGGAAATCGGAATTGAATGCCCCTCATCGTCATAGACCCCTGCCATACGAAGAAGCACCGTCTTCATGGCTCCATGTTTCTCTTTGATTACCTGCTCCGTATCTGCCTTGGACTCAGGGTAGTCCCAGTTTGGCGCAATAGGGCAATCTTCGTTGATCTTTTGCCCGGGCACCGTTGGTTTATAGATAAGATTAGTACTTGAAAATATAAATTGCTCAACCTCAAAATCCTGAAGCACATTAAGCAGGTTTTCAGTACCCTGGACCGTTACCTTCTCGTACAACGGACTTGGCTCTCCTGAAAAATCATAATAAGCTGCCAAGTGAATAACGGAGGCAATCTTATTTCCATATCCATAACGTACACGCTCCATAGCTGCTCTGATGCTGTCTTCGGAAGTAATATCAAAGTTTACACACTCTGCCTCTATAGGAGGGAAAGGGTTGCCGGTTTTGTCCAGCCCGATCAACCGGTAGTTTTTCACCAGCCGCTTGATAAGCTTAGTTCCAATTAACCCACTACTGCCTGTTACTATTATAACCTCTTTGCCACTATTCCGGGCTCCTGTATCATATGTTTGGTTTTCCATTTTATCCTTTTTTAGTCACTATGAGCAAGCCACCTATCATCAGGCTGCATCAATATTATAACACCTTTCCGGGCAAACTGTTTGTCTGGGAAAAGGCTTGTCAGCATCGCAATCACCATAACCTTTGGAAACAGTGCACTGTTAGAAACCTACATCACCAAATAAAGACCGATATGAAAAAGATACTAATGATACTTACTTCCCATAAAGAACTCGACAACTCTGATAAGACCACGGGTGTCTGGTTGGGAGAATTTACAGATCCGTATTATGAGTTTATTGATCAGGGCTATGAAGTAACACTGGCCAGCCCCCGGGGAGGCGAACCTCCGATAGATCCAAGAAGCGAACTAACCGAAAGCATCACCTCGTCTAACAGGCGCTTTAAAGATGATTCCGTGGCCAGGCAAAAGCTTAAGACTACGCTCACGCTGGCCCAGGTAAGTGCTGACCAATTCGATGCCTTGTTCTTTCCCGGTGGACACGGGCCTATGTGGGACTTGTCACAAAGCGAAGCCTGTGCTCATTTAATTTTAGACTTCTACAAACAACATAAACCGATAGGCGCTGTCTGCCATGGTCCGGCAGCATTGCTCAAAGCTGCAGAAATGAACCCTGAACTGTTAAAAGGAAGAAAAGTGACAGCATTTGCTGACAAGGAAGAGAAGCTTGTAGGACTTTACGACAACATCCCGTTTAGCTTGCAGGAACGGCTCGAAGCCTTGGGGGCAGATTATGATGCAGCTTTGATTCCCTTTACATCAAAGGTAAGAGTTGACGGTTTGATTATTACAGGACAAAACCCTGCATCGGCAGGATCTACAGCCAAAAAGCTGATCGAAGTGCTGGAGAGCGTTTATCAGGAATAGGGAAAATTCAGGAAAGCTATATCAAAGGATTTGTACTCACTTTTGATATAGCTTTTTCATTTCTATTTAATCACTCACCAACTACCCAACCGGCCACAGTCACCACGCGTTTGGCCTGGTGCACTACCGCCTTTCTGATGTTCTCCTTATCCGGCTTCATATTGCCTTCCATGTCTACCGATACACTCGTACCGTAAGGGTTGCCCCCGGCTGCATAAGTCACCTCATCCGTATACCCCGGAGCTACAACTATAGCACCCCAGTGATACATGGTGGTATATAGCGACAGCAATGTAGATTCTTGCCCTCCATGCGGATTCATGGCACTGGTCATGGCGGTAACCACTTTATTGGTAAGCTTACCCTTCTGCCACAAAGGCCCGGTGGAATCCATGAATTGCTTCATCTGGGCAGGTACATTTCCATAGCGTGTAGGCACACTGAATATAACAGCATCAGCCCACTCAAGATCATCCAGCGACACCTCTTTTACATCCTGAGTAGCTTTATGATGCTTTTCCCAGGCCGGATTGGCCGATATAGCTGATTGAGGTGCCAGCTCAGCCGCTTTCCTTATCCTCACTTCAGAACCTTCTTTCTCGGCGCTTTCTGCTGCCCATTGGGCCAATTGATAGTTTGTTCCTGTTGAGCTGTAGTAAATCACAGCCGTTTTTATTTTAGCCATAGTCACTTTTGTTTTAATGAATGTTTAAACATTAACATACAACTTCAATAGTTGTTTTCGATTAAAACAGACTTATTTGGCTTCTTTTAGGTTGTCACCGTGTCCGAAGGTCCTCTATCCTCATCCTCCTTATCCTCATTATGCAGATAAAGCGTACGTGTAGGGTAAGCAATAGAGACTCCCATTTTCTCAAATTCCTCGAATATCCTGAAATTGATGGCTTGTTGCGTATCCATGTATTTGTTATAATCGGAACTCAAAACATAATATACAATCTCAAAATCCAGGCTGGAATCTCCATACTTCTGAAAATGTGCCCTGTCAAACTCAACATCAGGCTGCTCTAAAATTATGGATTTCAAAAGCTCGGGGATCTGTTTTAGCTGGTTATAGGGCGTCTGATACACAACGCCTACTTTGAATACCACCCTCCTTCGCTCCATCCTCTTGTAGTTGTGTATTCTGGAATTGGTCAAATCGCTATTGGCAAATACCAATTGCTCTCCGGAAAGGCTTTTGACACGAGTAGTTTTTACGCCGATGTACTCCACTGTTCCGAGCTTATCATCAACGATCAAAAAGTCACCTACCTCGAAAGGCCGGTCGAAAAATATGACAAAATAGTTGAAAAGGTCTCCCAGGATATTTTGCGCTGCCAGGGCAATGGCAATACCTCCAACACCAAGACCGGCCACAACTGCCGTTACATCATAGCCCATGTTATCAAAAAAGAACAGCAAGCCTATGAGCCATATGATAACGTTGATAATGATCATCAACCCACCGATCTGCTTTACTTTTTCCTCACCGTTTTCCTGACGCCTGATGTATACCCGCAAAAGCCTGAGAATAGTTGAAGATACAAATCTGATAATCAGGTAAGTGATTACCACCGTCATGGCAATGGTGACGATATTCTCCGCTCGCTCCGACAGGTTGAGGTAGTTTATAGATACATATACGACTGTAGCATACAAAGCCGGTAGCCCAAAAGTGGCAATGGTATCTATAATATAATCGTCTATATCTGTACTCGTCTTCTCCGTCCATTGCTTTAGCTTTTTAAGCAACGTACGTTTGAAGACCTTGATCAGGATGATACCGAGCAAAATAGCTCCCAAAACAATGGCATAGTCCTGAACCGTATTATTAAAATAAGTTCTTTCCAGAAATTCGTTCATTACGCTTTATTAATTGGTAAAACTTTTTGTATGCACAATTATATAAAGCGTTAGTGGCTCATTTGTTATAACATACCGTTATTTTATCCTCTATGAGTTCGACACGCGAAAAACTTAATGAATCGCCTCCTTACAAAGCTCAATACAGCAAATAGAAGAAAACAATGCCGATATGTGCCACAGTACTTAGTGCAAAGATCGGAACGGTAACTTTTGCAGGCATTACCGACAGGTTAGAAACCAGTATAGCAAACGAAAAAACGGTAACAACAAGATAAGGCCAGTCTCCCGCCTGGGTATGTAGCAATACCAGTAAGGTTGGTGGTATTATCACGCAGGTATGAATAAATATGATCACTGCCATTACCAGCAAACGGTTGTAATCCAAGGCTTCTGTCCATTGAGTGAAGCGGTTTCCGGGTGTATTTTTCTGATAGCTCATATCCTTAAATGCTTGTTTAATCCAGATTCAAAGCTATCGGATTTTATTTAAGATAAAAAGACCTTTTTATCTTAATTTATGCAAAATAACTTATCTCCTGCTTGAATAAGCAGAAAACAAGCCTTTTTACCACTACCAGACATAGACCATAAGACTGTCTACTTCTTCGAGCCACCAATACACCAGATGCAATCATGTATACCCTCTTTGTGGGCGTCCTGCAAGGACCTGCAAGGCAGATCGTCACCATGCTTCATAATGTCATTGATCTGGCAATTGGTTTTTACATTAAAAAGGTCGTGAACTTCTTTTTTGGAGTTGTCGATCAGATATCTCTCCCCATTCATATTTCCCCGGTGAGTGATGAGTACGCTTCGTGCCTGTTCCATTTGCAAAAAATTTAATTGGTTACATAAACAAATCAAAAAGCGGTTTGTGGGATGCAAAAGCAGAACACTTCTGAA
>NZ_SMLW01000284.1:0-127 GCF_009711405.1 Fulvivirga kasyanovii
TCCTCTGGAGCCAGGTCTTCAGAGGATTTTTTGTTTTAAACACTTTCCTTTCGCTGCCCTAAATTT
Source organism: Fulvivirga kasyanovii (assembly GCF_009711405.1). Classification (GTDB taxonomy): domain Bacteria; phylum Bacteroidota; class Bacteroidia; order Cytophagales; family Cyclobacteriaceae; genus Fulvivirga; species Fulvivirga kasyanovii. Next base: position 67 of record NZ_SMLW01000284.1, read on the forward strand.
TTACCAACTGCTTTTACCGGTTGCTATTGACAGGTGTCTTTCAAACAAAGAGTCGAACAGT
>NZ_SMLW01000284.1:137-4161 GCF_009711405.1 Fulvivirga kasyanovii
TCGAGGTTTGCCAACTGCCTTTGCCGATTGCTATTAATGAAGTGTCTGTCAAATACGGGGCTGAACAGTTAGAGTCTCTCCGAAAACTCAGCTTGCCTTATAACCGTCACCCGTCTACATTTACTGCTGTTTAACAGTGGGACACGTTCCTGGTCGACAGGAACTTTCAGGTTCTGACTACACCTGCTACCTTAGCATCAATTAAAGCCAACTATAGACAACGAAATTTCCTCTGGAGCCAGGTCTTCAGAGGATTTTTTGTTTTAAACACTCCTCTTTCGTCTCCCTAAATTTTGCCTACTGCTTTTGCCGATTGTCATTGATAGGTGTCTTTCAAACAAAGAGTCGAACAGTTAGTGTCTCTTAGAATTCCGCTTGAATCTCATCACTCATCTTCGTTTAATGTTGTTTAACAGAGGAATATGTATCTGGTCGACAGTTGGTTTTAACTTCTGCTGTCACCTGTTACCTTAGTATCAATTAAAGCCAACTATAGACAACGAAATTTCCTCTGGAGCCAGGTCTTCAGAGGATTTTTGTTTTAAACACTTCCCTTTCGTTGCCCTAAATTTTGCCAACTGCTTTTGCCGATTACTATTAACAACTGCCTGTCAGCAAGGGATGTAAACTTAGGGTCTCACCGGAAATTCCGCTTGATCCCAGTTAATATCTCTCCGGAATTCAGCTTACCAGGGATCAAACGTTAAACCTGTGGAGTAAATGGATTGGAAAGTAAACAAGTAAAGTGAAACTGCTGCTAAAAATCAGTAAACCGCGCTTATTGTTATATTATACGAGTTTGTCTACTGCTTTTGCCGATTGCTATTAACAACTGCCTGTCGGCCAAAGAGGTGTAAACTTAGGGTCTCCCCAGAAATCCCTTGCCAGCTCTGTTCTCATTTTCTCCATTTTGGGATGCGTTTCTCTTTTTGGTTTTGGAGTAGTGCCTAAATGCACTGCAAATGGCGTTTTCTGGTCAAATTACTAACTGGCACAGGTGTTGTATTTAGTTGATCGGTTAGGTTGAACAAAGCTGTAATACTCGTTTTTAGTTGGTTTTAACGAGCAACAGTCGAAGCCGCTCTCTGGTAAAGGGCGGCTTTTTTTATGGCTTAATGTCAGTGTTTCCCGCAAATGCAGTTTGATCTTCAAGCCCCGCGCATAAAAACGAAAAGTTATTGTGGGAATTTTTTCTCCTTTTGGGATGATGCGAAGGGTCTACACCCTTGTTTTTGTCAATTCAATGCAGGTTCTGCTTCTGGCATATGTGTTGTAACTGCTAAATTGGTTAGGTTGAAAAAGAAAGCTGTAACACTCGTTTTTAGTTGGTTTTAACGAGAACAGTCTATGGCCGTCCCCTGGTTAGGGACGGCTTCTTTTTTTATAGAGCAGCAATAAACCAAGGAAGGTGGTCCCGCCGTTCACGATCAATATCTCAAATCCAAATTTATAACCATTTAGAAGCTCCTCTGAGTTGTTATTGAGCCAGTAAGAGAGTGCCGGGGAAAGGAGGCACACTATAGGTACGCCATAGTCCCTGACCTGGAGTTTGGTAAACAGACCGAACGAATATAAACCTAATAATGGCCCATAAGTATATCCTGCAGCGGTAAATACGGCGCTGATTACAGCTTCATTATTAATCTCTTTGAAAAGTAAAATGACCAGGAACATCACCGCTGAAAAGCCCAGGTGTACTATCAACCTGGTATTTCTTTGCTTATGCTGAAGTTCCAGGGTAGTTTCATGCTCTTTAAAATTGAGAAAGTCTACACAAAAAGAGGTAGTGAGTGCTGTCAATGCTGAGTCTGCACTTGAGTAGGCAGCCGCGACTATTCCCAACAGAAAGACTATCCCGGCTATAATATTAAAATGATCGCGCGCCAGCATGGGGAAGAGATCATCAGTCCTTTCAGGAAGAGGTATGCCATTGCTATTGGCATACATGTACAACAGTGCTCCCATAGAGAGGAAAAACAGATTGGCAAATACCAGGATTACCGAGAACCAGAACATATTTTTTTGCGCGTCCCCAAGATTTTTACAAGTCAGGTTCTTCTGCATCATGTCCTGATCCAGCCCCGTCATAACAATGGCAATAAATGCACCGGCAAAAAATTGCTTAAAGAAGTTTTTGCCTGTTTGCCAGTCCCAGAAAAATATTTGAGAATATTCACTTTCACTGATCACCGCCGGGATGTCGCCGAGAGATAGTTTAAGGTCCTGGCTGATGAGGTAAATTACAATGCCCACGGCAGATAACATAAATAAAGTCTGGAGCGTATCCGTCCATACAATGGTTTTTATGCCTCCGCGGAAGGTATAAAGCCATATGAGAACTATAGTTACCAGTACCGTTATCGAAAAATCCACGTTCCAGGCATCAAACAGAAAGATCTGCAAAACACCGGCAACCAGAAAGAGCCGGAAAGAAGATCCGATCACCCTTGAAAGCAGGAAATAGAATGCACCTGTTTTGTAAGACCAGAATCCAAAGCGCTGCTCCAGGTACCCATAGATAGATATCAAATTCAGCCTGTAGTACAACGGCATCAATACAGTAGCTATCACCAGGTATCCCAAAAGGTACCCCAGTACCATCTGCATGTATGAAAACTGCGTGTCGGCCACCCACCCCGGTACGGAGATGAAGGTGACACCGGATAAAGAAGCGCCAATCATACCAAAGGCCACTAAGTACCAGGGAGATTGCCGGTTGGCTGTAAAGAAAGTGCTTGAATCGCTTCTTCTTGTGGTGGTAAAAGAAATAGTGATTAATAGAGCAAAATAGACAGCGATTACAGTTATTACTAAAGTTGGAGTCATAAATCGTGGAATATTCCGGCTAAAGTTGTAATTTTTTTTTACTTTTGACAACAAACTAAGGCTCTATATGGATTTCGGATATAAAGAAGAAGAACTGGTTGAAGTTTTAGATGATGTTGCAGATATCAAGGACCTCATGGTGTTCAATGATGATGTCAATACATTTGATCATGTGATTGATACCCTGGTTCGTGTGTGTAATCATTCTGTGGAGCAGGCTGAGCAATGTGCTTACATAATTCATTTCAGAGGCAAATGTTCAGTTAAAAGAGGCCTTCTTAAAACGCTTAAGCCTATGCAGGAGGCTATTTGCGATGAAGGTATCGACGCCCGCGTGGTATAATTGCTTGCAGTATTGCGTGCAGCCATCATTTCCCTTAAGGCCTTTCCCAAGGTCGACACAATTTCCATTTACTTATAATTCAGGTCCGGGTTAATCTTTTTGTTTGTCTCCGTGTTACATATCTTTGAGGTAATATATGGAATACCCCTCTAGATTAATTGAAAACGCGGTTGGAGAGATCTCAAAACTACCTGGGATAGGGAAGAAGACTGCTTTAAGGCTGGTTTTGCACCTGTTAAAAGAGCCTGAAGCTACTACTGCCGAACTTTCCGAAGCCCTTACCGAATTACGTACCAAAATCAGGTACTGTAAAGATTGCCACAATATTTCTGATGAAGAGGTGTGTAACATCTGTGCCAGCCACAGAAGGGACAGGTCAATCATATGCGTCGTTGAAGATACGCGGGATGTATTGGCCATAGAAAATACAGCTCAATACACAGGATTGTACCACATACTGGGAGGCGTTATCTCACCCATCGAAGGCGTAGGGCCTTCTGAACTGAACATAGAGCAGCTTTTGCAACGTATAGAAAGCAATCGCGATGAGGTGAAAGAGGTGATATTTGCCCTTAGCCCTACCATGGAAGGGGATACAACTGCATTTTATCTTACCAAAAAGCTTAAGGAGTTTGGTGTGAAAATAAGCACCATTGCCAGAGGTATACCCATTGGTGGCGAATTGGAGTATACGGATGAGATCACCCTCGGAAGAAGCATCCTCAGCAGAACAGCCTATCAGCAGGATTGAGTATGGGCAGGCATGATGAGCAAGCCGCCATTTTTAATATTTTTTTGGGTTAATTATACTTCTCGCAACCATTACACATTCAAACAGCTTGATTTTGAATGATG
>NZ_SMLW01000611.1 GCF_009711405.1 Fulvivirga kasyanovii
ATCCCCCACACCCCGGGAGGCCACACACAGGTGCGTGGCATCTACGACAACTCCAACATCTTCTGTGTTTAGTGCTTTTTGGAGTTCTTTCGAGATCTGCACGGTAAGTCGCTCCTGTACCTGCGGGCGCTTGGCATAATACTGAACAATCCGGTTAATTTTAGAAAGTCCAATCACTTTACCTGACGAAATATAGGCTACATGGACTTTGCCATAAATAGGCACAAAATGATGTTCGCAGTGTGAATAGAAGGTAATATCCTTCTCCACCAGCATCTGGTCGTATTTGTACTTGTTTTCAAACAGACGGGCATGAGGCTTGTTGTCCGGGTTGAGGCCACTAAAAACCTCTTTAACATACATTTTTGCCACACGCTTAGGTGTACCGTTAAGTGAATCATCGTTGAGGTCAAGCCCAAGGATGTTCATGATTTCTTTAAAGTGCCCTTCGATCTTCTTTATTTTTTCGTCATCACTCATTGCAAAGGCATCAGGCCTGAGTGGAGTGTCATACGAAGAAGTCACATGATCATCACCAAATTCGTCAACAAGGTCTTTTTCATGCTGGGTATTCAACAAAATTTCTTTCGGTTTCATACAATCTGATTTTAAGGTCTAAACTATGGTCCAACTCCTTCCGAAGAATATTGTAGATGACCACGGCAATGTTTTCAGCAGTTGGGTTCAAATCTTTGAAGTGCTCTGTATCCAGATTAAGGTTCTTATGATCAAACTTTCGGATCACCTTATCCTTTATAAGGTCACTCAGCTTTTTCATATCATAGACATAACCGGTAACAGGGTCAACCTCACCAATTATCTTTACGAATAACTCATAATTATGGCCATGATAATGAGGGTTATTACACTTGCCGAAAACAAGGTCGTTTTTTTCTTCACTCCATTCCGGATTATGCAATCGGTGGGCAGCATTGAAATGCTCTTTTCTAAATACAGCTACTTTCAAATTTATACAAAGGTTATTTCATTCGAACTGCTAAGCTCGCTAATGAATGTTATAACATCAAGTTTAACAAAAAGTTCCTTGACTTAAACAAAGCGCAAAATTACGAATTTTGCAGGGCTAAAAGTACCTTTCTGATAAGAAATGAAAATCAAATACCTCCATGTCCAGGGTTAGGGTCAGTTCATGAGTGTTAAAGCTTGATCCTACCGATTTTTCAGTAGGCACTTCAAATATGTAGCCGAAACGGAAGTTGTCATTGATATTGAGCTGGGCCAGGAGGCCGTAGGTTTGAAAATTTCTCGATATAAGACCTACTGTATATTTATCCCTGAATATTAAGCTGGCGTTATAATCAACAGATAAGGGAGCATCGGCAACTCCTTTGAGCAGAATTGATGGCTTCAAGGCAAAATCTACCCCGACATGATAAACATAACCTGCCGCCAAGTAAAAATGCCGTTGATATACCTGGGTTTCGATATTGCCGAATTCCTCTTTGGTCTTGATCATCCGTGGGATAGACAAGCCCACATAATATTCTGGCCCTTTGAGAGCAACACCTGCTCCGATGTTGAATTTGGAGAAGCTTTCATTGCCGGTAAATACCGGATCGTTTGGGTCTTTTACCAGTAATTCGTCGTTGTTTTCTTTCAGATTTAGCACACCGGCCTGCATGCCAAACGAGAAGGCACTTTCCCCAAACTCTATTTTATAACTACCGGTAACATTAAACTGGGTTGTAGTGGTTGCCCCCAGCTCATCCCTGACCAGCAAGATTCCTCCGCCTACTTTATTTTCAAAAAAGGATGAATGCGCACTCAAAGAAGTTGTGTTCGGAGCGCCTTCTAAACTGGTCCATTGGGCCCGGTGACTGAGAGAGGCATTCAAGACATTGTTAATGCCGGTATATGCCGGGTTGATCACCAGTGGGTTGTTAATATACTGAGCATATAGCGGATCTTGCTGGGCTTCCGACTGATTGTACATCCAGCATAGCATAAAGACGAATGGTAAAAGCTTCTTCATAATTATTTCTTAATAACTAAATAGCCGGTATATTCTCCCTGAGGGGATTCTATTTTGTAATAGTATGTTGCTGATGGTAGATCATCCAGAAGGTTGTTTTCCTCACTTACATAATTGTTAAGTGTTTTTACCAGGTCACCCCACCGGTTGTATAGCTCTATTTTGTTTGGGGAGGAAATTTTAAAGATCTCCCACCAGTCATTTAACCCGTCATTATTAGGTGAGATGGCATTGTAAATAGTTAATTTGGATGGTATGGGGTCTTCAACCGGGGTTACATTGACTTCTACCGTTACAGGTGTTGGTGTAGTGTTGTCAAAGTCAGTGGCCGATATTTCGATGGTCCGGGTTTCAGAGCCAGGCTCATCTCCGGTATTGACAAAGGTAACTGTTCGTAATGCCGCCTGGTAATCAGCCATGGTGGCATATCCGCTTAATGATAGTACACCACTTGAAACATCGAAGGTCCCGGTGATTGCTCCCTGAGGTGTAAATGCCAGTGAGTCAGTTCCTGATAAGTAGTTATTCGTTATCGCAATGCGTGCACCGATAATGTTGTCATTCGTATCATCTGAAATGACCAGTGATGGAGCCAGTACAACAGGCGGGTCTCCTTCCGTGAACGACTGCGAAGTCACTCCCGGGGCGATCTGCGGAGGCTGGTTTTGATTTTCAAAGAACCTTACTTCTCCATAATGGTTTCCTACGTGAGCATCAAGATCACCATCCTCATCGATATCTGCAAAAGCAGGGTCGGCGTCTTTGCCTACATCAAAGCCATCAAAGGGGTTTGATGCTCCCAAAGCTTCACTGAATGCTCCATTTGTATTGATAAAGAATCTGATGGTGCCATCTTCCGGAATAAAATCACCCGAATAATCATTATCACCCACACCAATTACAAGGTCGTAGTCGCCATCATGGTCAAGGTCAACCAATTCCGGCCTGGCAAAATTTGTGTATGGCGTAGTGATCAGGAATATGCCATCAAAAGGGTTATCTGTTCCGGTCCTTTCGGTAAAGGATGGTGCGCTGATGTTCCCTGTATTTTCAAAATACCTGAGCCGTCCTTCTTCCCTGCTGCCCAAAACCAGGTCATAATCGCCATCGAGATCCACATCGCCAAAAGTAGGGGAGAACGACTGGTTTTGAGTGGTATCAGCTATAAGCGGAGACTGCAGTTCCAGAGCATTGTTGTCATTATTTTTATAATAATGTAGAAAAGTCTCTCCCGGATAAGTATAGCGGTTTTCCACGCCCAGTAACATATCGGCGTCTCCGTCATTATCCAAATCAGCCAGTGCAGGGCTAAACTTGAAAAGGAGGTTCTCGAAGCTTTCCTTAATTGGACTTGCCGCTCCACTTACCTGGTTAAATTTACCATCGTTGTTTTGGAAGTACTTCAGGGAGTCATTGGAATATTTGCCGCCAATGATCACATCTATATCTGTATCAAAATCAAGGTCAGCAAATGCAGGTGAAGCGTTATAGCCAATTTGCAGGCCCACAAACGGGTTGGCAATATCAAATCTTTCCACAAAGTTGGGAGCAGACGCGCTTCCGATGTTTTCGAAATAGCGTAACCTGGTATAAGGGCCACTTCCTGCTATTGCATCAAAATCTCCATCGTCATCAAAGTCAGCAAATTCAGGAGAAGCATTTGAACTGAGGTTAATACCATTAAATGGGTTGTTTGCACCGGTTACTTCCGAAGGAAAGTCCGGGGTTGTACGATTACCGGTGTTTCTGAAAAAACGAATGTTACCACTGGCATCTCCTACAAACATATCCTTATCTCCATCATCGTCAATATCGACCATAGCCGGAGCGGCCAGGTCTAGTGTGCCTCCAAATTCAGGATTGACAATGGAAACCGGATTTGAGGAGCCTGTTTCTGCAGCAAATTGAGCTACCGGCAAGGAACCGTCATTCCTCCAGAATTTAATAGTTTCTCTATAGCTTGAATAGTTAGTATTCCTTGATCCGCCGACAAATACATCCAGGTCGCCATCGTCATCTATATCAGTGAATGCCGGATGACTATGGTAGCTGTCCGAAAACACATTGTCCATCGGGTGCTCTCCGGTTGGTAATGTAAATACTGGTTTAGTGGCTGTGCCGGTGTTTTCATAATAGCGGACATTAGGAAAAGGGGAGAAGGGATACTGATAGCTTTGACCAATGATCAGATCAAAATCCCCATCTTTATCCAGGTCGGCAAAAGAAGGAGTTGCAGCATAACCCACATCGATGCCACTGGCAGGATTGTCTGTAGAATACTGTTGAACAAACAGAGGTTTTGAGGCAGTGCCGTCATTCCTTAAGAAGGCAATTGAACCGAAATTTGTTCCTATAAAAACATCCAGATCACCGTCATCATCTATATCAACAACAGCAGGGTGCTCACTTCCAAAAGTAGATATTTGAATTGATGGTAAAGGATTTTTTTGTTCGTTAGGGACAAAAGGCCCCAACTGCTGAGCGTTTACATCAGATAAACTGAGGGACATCGCTAAACTTCCTGATGCCAGGGCGAGTTTGAGTTGCCACTGTAAGGAGGAAAGTCGTTGTTTTAGCTTATCGATCCTTTGAATGATCTGGCGCTGTTTCTTTTCGGAGTATTCGTAGTACAGACCAGATTTAAGGCTTTTTCGAAATCTTGAGCGGTATTTTTTATACTTATCAAGTGTATGTCGATAGAGAATGTGAAGGTGGTTATCCATAAAGCCTCTATAAATGATGTTACGATTAAAAATGTAAGGTACAAAAATTATCAACATGTCCTTACTGTTGTTTTGTAATTTTTAAGGTTTAAAATTTAATTATTACAATGTGTCGACAAATAATGGAAAGTAAGGGCAATATATTAACTTTGACGACTTTAGAAAGATTGGATGGCTATGGCAACTATGAATATCTTGTTCAAAAATGTTTGGGAAAAAGACCTGGATCTTAAAGAGCGGGTAAAGAAGTTTTGGAATGACCTGAATGCCTTGCCTGATAATGTTAGTATCGAGGATCGCGCACGACAATTGGTCTTTGTGGCAGTGGATGAAGACAAGGTAATTGGTGTAACCACGGCCCATCGCGCAAGGATTCCAAAGCTTAACAATAACTACTTTTATAACTTTAGGACACTTGTGCATCCCAGGTATCGAATCCCGGGATTGGTAGATAAGTTAGCCGTGCTGACACGGGATTTTCTGGAGACGCTTTATATTTCAGGCCAGTCGGATTGTATCGGACTAATCACAGTTATTGAAAATGAACAACTCAAGCAGGAAAGGAGGGAGGCTGTCTTTCCGAGTACAAAAATGTTTTTTATAGGACAGACCAAAGCGGGTCACCATATCAGGCTTTATTACTTTAAAGGAGCCAAGATCTGATGGCTATACCCTGCATGATAAATGCTTCAGCGTTCTGATAGATAAGTTGTCATTCCATTGTAGGGTATGATCAACAATACTATATGTAGGATATACTTCAAGAAACCTTTGTATGGCCAATGCCCCCTGGCGTTTGGCCAGCCAGTCTCCAAGGCAAAAATGTATTCCGCTCCCAAAAGCCAGATGGCGATTGGGTTGGCGTGTTATATCAAGTATGTCAGCATTTTCAAAGTGGCGGCTGTCCCGGTTGGCGCTGGCGAGGCATAGGGTAACGGTATCATTTTGCTTTATACAATGTCCCCCCAGTTCGATGTTTTCAGAAGCGATTCTGCCCAGCAAATGAACAGGGCCGTCATACCTCAGAAGTTCGTCAATGGCATTGGGCATAAGTTCAGGATTCCCGGCAAGCGTGTTTAATTGACTGGGGTATTTTGATAGGGTCAGAAGACTGGTACTTACTAATCCTATGGTGGTTTCCTGACCGGCTATGAAGAGAAAAATAAACACAGAAATAAGGGCATCGTCGGATAAGGGTTCTCGCTCCGAGGCGTTGGCTACTATCAATTTGCTGATCAGGTCATTATCAGGTCGTTGTTTTTTGATGTCGAGTAACTCTCTGAAGAATGAAATGAAGTCTCTGGCGGCGGAATCAATGCGCACCAGGTCTTTAAAGCTGTTGTACAGGTTGAGTATTTTTACCAGGTTATTGCTAAGAGTAGTAAGGTGCTGGTAATGCTCCATGCTGATGCCCATGATCTTGCAAATAGTCATATTAGGCAACGGTCTTGCAAAGTCTTCTACGATATCGAAAGTATTGTCCTCACTTTTGATGTTTAGCAGAGAATCAACATTTTCAAGAATGGTCTGGTCCACCTCTCTGTCATTCCACACTGATGTAATGAGTTTCCTGATGCGGGTATGTTCGGGAGGGTTAATGAGTAATAGAAATGAAGTGATGGCAGAGGCGATAGCCGATAAGTCCTGATCCTTGCTTTTGAAGTAGGTAATACCACGGTTGATCCACTCCAGTTTGTTGCCAGACCTGAACCTCGGGTCCTTCAGAATAGTTTTGACATCGGCATACCGGCTGATGATCCATTCACCGGTCTGGGATTTATAAACCGGGGCCTCCCGCCTTAAGGTTGCGTACATAGGAAATGGATTCCGAATATTCTCCTGGTCAAGTGGTGCCCAAAGATTCATGGTTGACGAAAATTTTCATCAAAGATTTGTGATGCCAATAACCGTAACGTGGGGTAATCCCAAAAGTATAAGGGGCTGATCGTTACGTTATATTCGTTTTCCACCTTTTCCAGGAGGTAAATCGAGCTTATGGAGTCCAGGCCGAACTGGTGGAAGCTCTTATCTTCGTCAATGGACGTGTCAGGTATCCTGGCCTCGGCAGCTACCACTTTTTTCATAAAGGTCACAATATCGTGAGGGGACTGCGGTCTGGTCATATCAATCATCATTTTTTAAAGCCCAGAAATCCCCGACAGGTGATGTTATGGCTACTTTGTGATTGGCACTTTCGTGATTCAGCAACCCCGGGCGCCTGCTGCCGGCCATAATCTTCACATCATATATTTCCTCAACACTGTTTTCGTATTTGATGTGCCCTGCAATTCCTGCTGTAGGTAGATGAAGTATTATTATGCCGCAAAACAACGACCTTTTGGCAATGGGCAGGTCACGGAATGCTGAGCTGTTTTCCCTTAATTTGGACAGGCCTATAAAAAGGTAATCTCCATGCCTGACCATGCCTCTGACAAAGCCGTCAAACTTCTTGATTACATCATATTTGCCGGTATGAGTATCTATCTTAATCAGTTCGCCGGTGGCGGATAGCAGTGCGAACAGTTCGCCTTCGTAAATCCTTGGAGAGTGTGGCATGGCGAGGTTATGGCTTATGATTTCATTGCTTTCCACATCAATGATCACACCCCCATTTGCTTTGTTTACGCGCCAACTTTCGGGAGTGGTTCCGTCTCCCAATGCGCTTACAAACTGAGGAGAGCCATTGTGCATCGCCAGTCCATTGAGGTGGCAGAAGTCACTGGGTTCATAAGTGGTGACAAAAGATGGTTTCCACACCGGCTTAAAACTGTAATCTTCATCTAACGTTACGAGGCAGGAAAACAAGGTATTGACTGCCCACAGTTTACCATCTACCCATTCCAGGTCATGAATGTCAATGGCTCCGGAGTAGTACGTAACACGGGGTAAATACAGTGCATCGTAGGTATTCGGCTGTTTTGGGTAGTTGGGAGCCATTTGTGGTGAATTGGCGAGTATTATGACCTCGTCTTTCGTTGCAACAGCCATTTTCTTCCCTTCGAAAGCCATGCCCATAGGCTTCTGAAAATTACGGGGCAGTTGTACCAGGTTATTGTCATTTACAGCGCTGATCAGGATAACCTTCCCTGCCTGATAGGTGCTGATGGCTATGGTGCAGTTTAGCTGGTTAAGTAATTCAGGTACGTTAGGAGAGTACGAGCAGGTAAATGGAGGTAAAGGTTTACTCATGTTAATCTGTTCATTCGATAGCATAATCTTACAAGTGTCTAAATCCGTCTCGTTTGCTCATCGATTTTGTTCAAATATTCAATATATTGTCACTACAATTACCCGGAGTTATCGAAGTATCACTTTTAAGCTGTATTCGGCTTTCGGGCTAATTATTTGTCAAAGTAGTAATTATTTACAAATAAATTGAAAAACCTGTGACTAGAAGACTAACTCTGTTTATAGCTATCGTTGGAGTAGCTTTTGCCTGTGATCAAACTGCTGAGTATGTACCTGAAAGGAACTTTGAGGATAAACAACAGCAGTTGCTGTCCGAATTTATCATGGCTGATGACAGCTCGGTCATCGAGCTGCCGGCCGGGCAATTCCTCTTTAGTGGAAGCCTGATACTGGAAGGGAAGAAGCATGTGACCATCAAAGGTCAGGGAATAGATAGGACTATATTATCCTTCAAGAACCAGAAGGAGGGCGCGGAAGGTATAAGGGTCGCCAACTGTGAGAACATCACCATCGAAGATCTCTCTATTGAAGATGCTGCCGGGGATAATATTAAAGTTACCGATACGGATGGCATTACTTTCAGGAGGGTGAAATCTGCCTGGACAGGAGAGGTGACTGAGAAGAACGGGGCTTACGGACTCTATCCGGTTATCTGCAAAAATGTGCTTATAGAAGATTGCATCGTGCTGGGTGCCAGTGATGCCGGTGTTTATGTAGGCCAGTCAGAAAATGTGATCATACGTAATAATGAAGTTTACTGGAATGTAGCAGGGATAGAAAGCGAAAACTCTGAAAATGTGGAGATCTATGATAACGTAGCTTACCACAATACAGGCGGCATACTTGTTTTTGACCTGCCCGGCCTAACGCGTTACGGAAAGAATATCAAAGTGTACAGGAACAAGGTGTATGAAAACAACTTTGAGAACTTTGCCCCTGCGGGTAATATCGTAGGTGTAGTGCCCAAAGGTACCGGAATGATCATACTGGCTACTGAGGGTGTGGAGGTGTACAACAATGAAATCACCGATAATAAGACCATAGGAATTGCCATAATTAGCTATGAACTGGTCGCTGCTATCTCGGAAGAAACATCGGGAGAGGCAGAAGGAGAGGGGTCTGCCCAAACGGTCAATGATAACTATAAGCAAGACAAAAACTATAACCCTTACCCCCGAAGGATCTATACCCATGACAATAAAATAGAGTCATCCTATTGGCTGCCTGCCCTGAATAATGATTTTGGGAAACTTTTTGTCTTCAATTTTGGGTTTTCTTCACCAGACATTGCCTGGGATGGTATACGGGCAGAGGCTTATTTCTCCGAAGATGGTGCCATTAACGAAGAGTATAAGATTTGCATTCAGGAGGATGAGTCGGTAAAAACTACCGATCTGGACGCAGCAAATGATTTTGATGACCTTAAAACTTACCCGGAAGAATTTAATTGTAAAATAGAAATATGAAGTTATTAGTGGGACTGGCCCTTGGGCTCATGGTATTGACATCATGCGGAAGTGAAGTGGCTGATACAACAAAAAACGGAGAGCAAAAAGCTCCGGTGGCTGACGTGGCAGCATGGCAAATGCCTGATACTGCCAGCTATGCCAAATATGGAAAAGCAAAACTCTCGGACTACCATTTTTTTGAGGGAAAACTGGCAAACCTGAACCCTGCCGACCGTGTTTTTCCATATGATATCAATAGTCCGCTATTTACTGACTATGCCCTGAAAAAAAGATTTATTTACCTTCCCGAAGGTGCTGAGATCACCTATAATAGTGATGAGGTACTTGAGTTTCCCGTAGGTTCAGTTCTGATCAAAAATTTCTATTATTCAGATGAGCAACTTACAGAAGGTGAAGGAAAAATTATAGAGACGCGGCTCCTGATCCATGAGGGTAATGGCTGGAAAGCGCTGGCCTATATCTGGAATGACGAACAGACGGATGCTTTCATCGAAATAACAGGAAAGAAAGTGCCTGTACAACTGGCAGCTCAGGGAACTATCGACTATTCGGTACCCAACATGCTTCAATGTAAAAGCTGCCATGATCGCAATGGAAAAATAACGCCCATCGGCCCTTCTGCCAGACAACTGAACAAGCCTGCTGGTGACGGCGATAATCAACTTACCAAACTGGTGAACCAGGGCTGGCTAAAGGGGGCACCACCTGCCGCTGAATGGCCTCAGTTAATACAATGGGAAGATGATGCCGCAAGCCTTAATGAGCGGGCCAGAGCCTATCTGGAGATCAATTGCGGACATTGTCACCGAAATGATGGACCTGCCAAGAACTCCGGCCTTGACCTAACCACCAAAGCTCATGAGGCACATGCTATGGGTATTTTCAAAGCACCGGTCGCGGCAGGCAAGGGGAGTGGAGGCCTCAAATACGATATTGTGCCCGGTCAGCCTGACCAGTCTATTCTCATTTATCGCATGCAATCCAATGACCCGGCTATTATGATGCCGGAGCTAGGCCGTAGCATTGTACACGAAGAAGGTGTGGAGCTGATCAAAAACTGGATTCAGCAGCTTGAGAAGGATAAGGTGTGATTTTATAGTGGTTTGCGGTGAAGTGGCCTTCGGGTTCTGATATTATGATCTCATTTGTCTGAATTAATTGTGGGCACTTCTAAAAAATTTTGCCGGATTTAGCCAATAAGTTAGCTGATTTCATTTCTTTTGACAAGCATTTGGATAACTTTGGTTGAACACTAATCGCTATACAAGTGACATTTGAAGGTATAAAGGATCAGCTTGAGAAATATTCGTCCGAAGGCAAGAAGATGTTTACCACATCCTCTTTTCAGTCTCATAGTATAGTCCTGTTGCACATCATTAGCAGGATCAATAAAGAAATACCGGTAGTATTTATCAATACGGGCTATCATTTTCCGGAGACCGTAGAGTTTAAGGATAAAATAGCGCAGGAGTTTGGACTCAACATTACCGACCTCAGATCTAATACCCCTAAATTCATGCAGCGGGGTGCTGACGGCAGGCTTCTTTTTACATCAGACCCTGATCATTGCTGCTACCTGAACAAAACCCAACCTGTGGATGCTTTGCTGATGCAGAATGATATCTGGATCAATGGCGTAAGGGCAGACCAGAGTGCTGTGCGCAAGGCTATGAAAATTGAACAACCCGCTCCGCACGGGGCTATCCGCTTCCACCCGATGCTGGACTGGAATGCTAAAAGGATATACCAATACCAGAAAGAATATAACTTACCCAAACACCCTCTCGAAAACTCCGGCTACCTGAGCATAGGTTGTGAACCATGCACCCGTAAGGTTGACCCAGAAATGATGGAGAGGGAGGCCCGCTGGTATGGAATGAACAAAACGGAATGCGGGCTGCATACTGATTTAGTTAAATAAACAGAGAAGATGACAAATATGGTTTGGTTACATCAAAACTATGTTTGTCGGACTACTTTAAATACTTAGTTAGATGAAAATTTTGATCACTGGAGGTGCCGGTTATATAGGCACTGAGCTGGTAAGCGTGCTTACGCAAAGGGATGATGTAGAGGAAATAATAGTTTACGATAACCTTAGCCGTGCAAATTACAACCTGTTTTTAGGGCATACCTTCAATAATCATAAACGGGTTACTTTTGTGAAAGGGGAACTTCTTGATTCCCGTCATCTCAAGAAGGTCTTGAAAGGCGTAGATGTTGTCTATCACCTTGCGGCTAAAGTGACCACCCCATTTGCCAATACTGACCCTCACTTCTATGAGCAGGTAAACCATTGGGGAACAGCGGAGTTGGTATATGCCGTGGAGGAAAGTGATGTTAAAAAGTTTATTTTCACTAGTAGTACAGGAGTTTATGGCTCTTCTAAATCCTCAGTTGAGGAGGAAACAGTACCAAATCCCAAAACTTTTTACGGGATATCCAAAATGCGGGGTGAGGAGCATGTGGGGCGCCTAAGTGATAAGGTAGATGCCTATATTTTCAGGTGTGGCAATGTATACGGCTATAACAGAAGCATGCGGTTTGATGCCGTGATCAATAAGTTTGTGTTTGAGGCCAATTTTTACAAAAGGATCACTATTCATGGTGACGGAAGGCAACACAGATCTTTCATACATATTGAGCATGTGGCGCAGGCACTGTCACACGTGCTGGATGGCCCGCTTCAGCCTGGTGTTTATAATTTGGTAAACAGGGACTTGCAGGTGCTGGATATTGTGGATACCTTGAAGCAGATGATCCCGGAGCTTGAGTTTATTTTTGTAAATCAACACCTTAAATTGAGAGAACTTCGGGTACAGCCTAATCAGGTTTTGAACAAAGCTTTGTCTATGCCTGAGCCTTTGAGCCTGATGGAGGAGCTTAAGCATTTCCAAAGCAGGTTCTCATTTTAAGATGTAACATAAAAAAACGACCTTGTGTTAGTTAACCGTTAACTCATTAAACAATAGTGCATGGAAATACCTTTGCTGCAGGACATCATAGTCATACTAGGCCTTTCAGTGGTTGTTATCCTGATATTTCAAAGGTTAAAGCTACCGACAATACTCGGTTTTCTCATAACAGGTGTTGTGGCAGGGCCACATGGACTCAGCCTGGTGGAGGCTTCACATGAGGTAGAGATCCTGTCCGAGATCGGAGTTATCCTGCTGTTGTTTATTATTGGCCTGGAGTTTTCTTTAAAAAGCCTTGCAGCCATTAAAAAGGCGGTCTTTCTGGGAGGTAGCTTTCAGGTTTTTGTCACCATAGCAGTAGCCTCATTGATTGCATATCTGATGAACTACTCGCTTACAAAGGCTATTTTTATAGGTTTCCTTTTTTCTTTAAGTAGTACTGCCATTGTTTTGAACCTCTTGCAAAGCAGGAGTGAGATCAATAGCCCTCACGGTAAAATATCCCTGGCTATTTTGATCTTTCAGGACATCATTGTAGTGCCTATGATGTTGCTGGCCCCTATACTCTCTGGGAAGACCGATGATGTAGCCTTCACCCTGTTGTCTCTGGCACTAAAGACACTTCTGGTCATAGGTCTGGTAATACTTGCCGCCCGGTATATTTTCCCAAGGCTCTTGTATGAAGTAGCTAAAACCAGAAGCAGGGAACTTTTCATTCTTACAATTGTCGTGTCCTGTTTTGCTGTGGCATGGCTTACATCAAGCATCGGATTATCCCTTGCCCTGGGAGCATTTATTGCAGGACTTATCATTTCAGAATCAGAATATAGCCATCAGGCGACCAGTCAGGTGCTGCCTTTCAGAGAGATATTTACCAGTTTCTTCTTTGTATCGATTGGCATGCTTCTCGATGTCACCTTCTTCTTTCAGCATCTTTTGCCGATCCTTGGTTTTACAGTCGTAGTTTTCCTGGTCAAAGGACTTATTGCCACACTTGCCGGAGCGGCTTTAAAGTATCCCCCAAGAGTTTCTATTTTAACAGGATTGGCACTTTTTCAGGTGGGAGAGTTTGCCTTTATCCTTTCCAAGGTAGGCATCGAGAACGGCCTGATTGATCCGGAAACCAATCAATATTTTTTGTCAATCTCCATACTTTCAATGGGCATTACGCCCCTGGTATTTATGGCATCCGGGAGTATTATTAACCTGTTTTCAAGTACGCAGCTATCCAGGGGACTGGCAAAGTTCAACTACTGGAATGATGTTGAGGGCAATCCTGATGTAGAAAAGGCCATGAAGGATCACATTGTGATCATTGGGTATGGAATCAATGGCAGAAATGTGGCAGCGGTAGCAAAGCGGGCAAACATTCCCTATGTGATCATAGAGATGAATGCCGAAACGGTTAAGACAGAAAAGGCCAAAGGTGAACCTATTCTTTTTGGAGACGCCATTAGTCCCTTCATTCTGGAGCATGTTGATATATGGAGTGCCCGGGTGGCGGTAATAGCTATTTCTGATCCGGCTGCCAGTAAAAAAATTGTAACTGCGATCCGAGACATTTGCAAGACAGTTTATATTATACTGAGGACAAGATATGAGACAGAGGTAGAAGGTATACTCAGGCTTGGGGCAGATGAAGTAATCTCTGAGGAATTCGAAACCTCTATTGAAATATTCACACGAGTACTTAATAAATATCTGGTACCGGAAGAGGAAGTTGAAAATTTTGTGGGAGAGATACGTAGTGATAACTATCAAATGCTAAGGCCAAAAGGCACATCTGCTGCCAGCCTTCATATTCCAAACCTTCGTATCAGTTCCCTTTCAGTAAAGCAATCTGATAACGACGTCGTCGGCAGAACACTGGAAGAGTCAGACATAAGGCACAAGTTCGGGATCACTGTAATCGCTATTCAGCGTAATGGAGACTTCCTGGTCGACATTACCAGGGAAACCCAGGTGCTACAGGATGATATCATTTTTATTATGGGTACCCCGCAATCCATATCTGAGTTTAATAAGCAGGTCAGACTTTAGTCTGGTTTGGCCTGTAACCAAATCCCAAATATCAGGTAATACTATTGTACCTGATCACTTTTAATGGTCTTTTTCGATCATTATCTGTTCCATACTGTACAGTCTTCCGGTATATATCTGCCAATTCTTCGAAATAGGGCCGGAAGTTAAATTTGGTATCAATTTTGGAATGGGTGATTATGAATCAGATCAGACAGTAACAACAGAATAACAACAACACAAAGGTCAAAACAATTATGAACAAGGAAAACTTGAGTTACAGGTTCTACGACGAAGGACTTGAACTGCTTTATGAAGCCCATATCCATAGAGGGCAGCAAAAGAAGGATAGTAAGTTGGAAGAATTGCTGGAGAAAAGCAGTTTCTTTTTGGAAGTGGGTAATTTGTCTTGCTATCGGGTGATGCCCAAGGTTTGAAGGTGCTAAAGATCAACTGAAATTTCCCGGAAGGCGCTGATGGTAATAGGAAAAAGCAGCTAGCAAAATGGAATAGCGTGGGTTACTGATTTTAAGTGGTAAGCTTTACGGCTTAATGCAAAAAAAAGCTGCCCGAAATAAATAGTATATTTCAGGCAGCTTTTGATGGTTATTTGTCCCTGTTAGCAGTATTCGTTGAATACTTCTACCAGGTGATTTCCTATCATTTCTGCAGTTCTACCCTCAATATGGTGTCTTTCAATAAAATGAACCAATTCACCATCCTTAAACAAGGCTATTGAAGGAGAAGAAGGAGGATAGGGGAGTGTATATTCCCTTGCTTTAGCCACCGCACTTTGATCAACTCCGGCAAATACCGTAGTCAGGTGATCAGGCTTCTTTGAACTTTGCTCAACAGCCCACTTTACACCAGGCCTTGCGGCGCCGGCGGCGCATCCGCAAACCGAGTTGATCACAAGCAGCGAAGTGCCTTTCAGGTCTTTCAAATGATTATCAACTTCCTCGGCAGTTTTGAGTTCAGTGAATCCCACTGAAGTCAAATCTGTTCTCATAGGTGCTACTAATTCTTCTGGATACATAATGTAGGTATTTTGTATTAGTGTAGTATTTTGTTTGCAATAATTTTACAGGAACCCTAACTCAAGTTTAGCTGCCTCAGACATCATTTCCTGAGAGTATGGTGGATCAAAAGTGATCTCAACATTCACATCATTAACACCTTCTATTTTCTTCACACTTTGCTCCACTTCCGTAGGGATTGATTCCGCTGCCGGGCAGTTAGGAGAGGTCAAAGTCATCAATATATAGACGTTGTTAACCGGGTGGATACTTATTTCATAAATAAGGCCCAGTTCGTAGATGTCAACGGGTATTTCCGGGTCATATACAGTTTTAAGTGCTTCCAGCACCTTGTCCCTGAGTGTTACTTCTGCTTCTTTATTTTCCGTTTGTTGACTCATAAAATTTATCTTTTATGCTTCTGCTTTACTTTTAAGGGCGAGGGCATAAAGCTTCATTTGTTTTACCATAGCTGCAAAGCCATTAGACCGCTGTGTACCTATAAAACGATCCATTCCAATTTTCTGGGGGAAAAACAGTTCTGTATTAATAATGTCATCCGGCGTCTGGTTGGATAAAACACGTACCAGAAGACTAACCAGACCTTTGGTGATAGCCGTGTTGCTATCAGCCAGATAACTTACCTTACCATCATTCAGTTTGGCAGTAAGCCATACTTTGGATTGGCAGCCTTTTACAATATTGTCTTCTGTCTTGTCCGCTTCGTCCATTTCAGGTAATTTCTGGCCAAGCTCCATAATATAGAAATTGGTCATTTCCTGATCTCCGTCCAGAATGGAAAACTCCTCTATAATTTTATTTTGAACTTCTTCTATTGATTCGGTCATGTAAAGTTTACTTCATGAATTTTACAATTCTCTCAAGCCCTTCAACCATTCGGTTGATCTCTTCTTTCGTATTGTAAACGGCAAATGAGGCCCGGACAGTTCCTTCAATTCCAAACCTGTCCATCAAAGGCTGTGTACAATGATGTCCTGTTCTTACAGCCACTCCCCGGGCATCCAGCATTTGACCGATGTCGAAATGGTGAATACCTTCCACTACAAACGAAAGTACACTTACTTTGTTGACAGAAGTACCAATGAGGCGAATATCTTTTACAGATGAAATAGCCTCAGTAGCATACTTTAACAGTTCTGCTTCATATTTAGCCATGGCAGGTTTGCCTGTGCTGTTTACAAACTCAATGGCAGCCTTAAAAGCCACTACGTCAGCGATATTGGGTGTCCCTGCTTCAAACTTGTATGGGATGTCGTTATAAGTAGTGCCCTCGAAGCTAACATCTTTGATCATTTCCCCACCGCCCTGATACGGAGGCATGTCTTCAAGTAGCCTGCGCTTACCATAAAGTGCACCTGTACCGGTAGGGCCATAGAATTTGTGTGCTGAAATGGCATAAAAGTCGCAATCCAGTTCCTGCACATCAATAGCCAAATGTGCAGATGCCTGCGCTCCGTCAATCAATACAATGGCGCCAGCGTCATGAGCAGCTTTTATAATGTCTTTTACAGGGTTTATAGTACCCAAACTATTGGAAGCATGGTTAACGGCAACAATTTTCGTTTTACTGTTGAGCAGCGAGAAGTACTGGTCATAGTCCAGCTCTCCATTTTCCTTTACGGGAATAACTTTGATGGTTGCTCCCTTTTCTTCCGCCAGCATTTGCCACGGAACAATGTTGGAGTGATGCTCCAGCCCGGATACAATAATTTCATCACCTTGCTTTACATTTTTGCGACCATAAGTGGCCGCTACAAGGTTGATCGACTCTGTGGTGCCTTTGGTGAAAATGATTTCTTCACTTTCTTTGGCATTCAGGAAGGCTTGGAGGGAAACACGTGTGGCTTCATAAGCTTTTGTGGCCTTCTCTGCCAGCGTATGGATACCACGATGTATATTGGCATTGTACCCTTCATAATACCCGGACAAGGCCTTAATTACAGCGTTGGGCTTTTGTGTTGTTGCTGCATTGTCGAAGTAGGCCAGAGGCTTCCCGTTGATTTCCTGGTGTAGTACCGGAAATTCACGGCGAATGGCCTCTATATCCAGTGTTTTCAACGTTTCCTGACTTATTGCAGACATATCAGAAGTCTTTATGTAATCTTTCGGAAATTAGATTTTCAAGGTAATTTTTCAATGGCTCAAGCTTAACATTCTCAAGTACATCCGTGGCAAAAGCATAAAGCAGGAGTACTCTGGCTCTTTCTTTACTTATACCACGCGATTGTAAGTAGAACATTGCCTCTTCGTCAAGCTGGCCTGTAGTACAGCCATGCGAACATTTAACATCATCAGCCCAAATCTCCAATTGTGGCTTTGAGTTGATGGTAGCCTCATCGCTCAGCAGAATGTTTTTGTTGGATTGGAAGGCATTTGTCTTTTGAGCTGCCTGCCTTACGTACACTTTGCCGTTGAATACACCGTGTGACTGGTCTTCCATAATGCCTTTATACAGTTCATTGCTGAAAGAGTTAGGCTTGATATGATCAACCACAGTGTGGTTGTCTACATGGGTTTTACCGTGTAGCAGGTAAAGGCCGTACATATGTGATTCGCAACCTTCCCCATCAGAGGCTATGTTCAGGTTGTTTCTGATCATTGCTCCATTGAGGGTAAAGGTATATGCAGAAAAATGGCTCGAACGTGCCTGCCATACCTGAGTGGTGCCTACATGAAATGCAGAGTCCCTGTTATTCTGGATCTTGTAGTAATCAATATGTGCATTTTCATTTACTACAATCTCAGTAACAATATTCGTAAAGCTCGCAGAGTCTCCAATAGTGTTAAATACTTCAATAAAGGAAGCCTGACTGTTTTTACCTGCCACAAACAGATTACGTGGCTGATTATAGGACTTTTCCTCCTGGGCATCGTTGAAGAAGTATAGCGCTATGGGCTTTTCAACCACTTTGTTGTCAGGAATATGGATAAAAGAACCATGCTCAGCAAAAGCTGTATTAAGTGCGACAAAGGCATCAGAATCATAATCCGCGTACTTGGCGAAGTAAGACTGTAACTCTTCCTTGTTTTCTTCCGAAGCAGAGCTGAAATCTTTTACCAGAAGCTGGTCTTCAGGACTTACAATTGTGGAAAGTTCAGAAGAGTAAATTCCATTGATGAATACCAGCTTGTTGGTATCCATGTCAGGAAGAAAATGATTATTAATTAAATCAGAGCTTATATTTCCCGGATGAGCAGGGGAGGAGAAGTCAAAGTTTTTCCTTAGCGTCTTATTAAGGTCAGTAAACTTATACTCTTCATTTTTTGAGGTAGGTACACCCAGTTTTTGAAAGGCACTGATAGCTTCTTTTCTTACTTTGTGTACCGGCAATGCACTGGCTCCGTTAATTCGTGATTCCAGCGCCTCAAAATTGTCAATAAACTCTTTTTCTAAACTTATATCTTTAGTGGATTCGCTCATATTGTTGCCAGTATTTTTTACGCTGTAGTAGTATCTGCTTCTTCTTTGATCCAGTCGTACCCTTTTTCTTCCAATTCAAGGGCAAGTTCTTTACTGCCGGATTTCACAATCTTACCTTTGTAAAGTACGTGTACGTAATCAGGAACGATATAGTCAAGAAGCCTTTGGTAGTGGGTTACTACAATTGTAGCATTGTCTTTGGTCTTTAATTTATTAACCCCATTGGCAACAATACGTAGGGCATCAATGTCCAGACCGGAATCTGTTTCATCAAGTATGGAAAGCTTTGGCTCTAACATGGCCATCTGGAAAATCTCGTTACGTTTCTTTTCTCCACCTGAAAAGCCTTCATTCAGCGAACGGCTAAGGAGCGCCTGATCGATTTCTACCAGTTTCATTTTTTCTTTCATCATAGTGAGGAAAGATACAGCATCAAGTGGTTCAAGGCCTTTGTGTTCACGAACCTGATTAAGGGCTGTTTTTAAGAAGTTGGTAGTGCTAACACCGGGAATTTCTACAGGATATTGAAAAGCAAGGAATACACCTTCACGTGCTCTTTCTTCCGGGGCAAGATCCAGAAGGTCCTGGCCCAGGTAGTCAACTTCGCCTGCAGTTACTTCGTACTCTTCACGGCCGGCTAGTACAGATGCCAATGTACTTTTTCCGGAACCGTTTGGTCCCATAATGGCATGTACTTCTCCGGGCTTTACTTCCAGGTTGATACCTTTAAGTATCTCTTTTCCCTCAATTGATGCGTGTAAGTTCTTAATGCTTAGCATATTCAGTTATTCAGTTTACAATTGTCCGTTCACGGTTACAGTTTACAGTTTACAGTTCTTAGTTCACTGTTTTTGGTTCACCGTTGACAGTCAGTTGTTTACAGTTATTAATTATTCAGTGTTGTTTTTTGTAAAATATTCAGCGTCTGATTCATTGGCGTATTTAAACAGTGAACCATGAACTAGCCCACACTACCTTCTAAGGTTAGTGCCAGAAGTTTTTGTGCTTCTACGGCAAACTCCATAGGTAGTTGGTTGAGCACCTCTTTACAGTAACCATTTACGATCAGTGCAACGGCTTTTTCTT
Organism: Fulvivirga kasyanovii; assembly: GCF_009711405.1. GTDB lineage: Bacteria > Bacteroidota > Bacteroidia > Cytophagales > Cyclobacteriaceae > Fulvivirga > Fulvivirga kasyanovii. The sequence goes on from NZ_SMLW01000611.1 coordinate 19,853, forward strand.
CATCAATACCTCTCTGGGTACAGTAAAAGATTTGATCCTCACCAATTTTTGATGTAGTAGCTTCGTGCTCTATCTGTGCCGATTTATTTTCAATGTCTATGTACGGGAAGGTATGTGCTCCACATTTGTCTCCCATAAGCAGTGAGTCACACTGAGAGAAGTTACGGGCGCCATCAGCTCTTTTCATTACTTTCACCTGTCCGCGGTAACTGTTTTGAGAATATCCGGCAGACACACCTTTGGATACGATCCTGGACTTGGTATTCTTGCCAATGTGGATCATTTTAGTTCCGGTATCAGCTTGCTGCCTGTTATTGGTTACCGCTACCGAGTAGAATTCACCTATTGAATTATCTCCTTTTAATATACAAGAAGGATACTTCCAGGTAATGGATGAACCGGTTTCTACCTGAGTCCATGAAATCTTTGAATTATCTCCGGCGCAGATGCCTCGCTTGGTCACAAAGTTATATATACCACCTTTTCCTTCTTTATCACCAGGATACCAGTTTTGCACGGTAGAGTACTTCACTTCTGCATCCTTTTTAGCATATATTTCCACAACTGCTGCGTGAAGTTGGTTTTCATCTCTTTGAGGAGCTGTACAACCTTCAAGGTAGCTTACATATGAGCCTTCCTCGGCAACGATTAATGTTCTTTCGAACTGTCCAGTGTTTGCAGCGTTGATCCTAAAGTATGTTGAAAGTTCCATAGGACAACGTACCCCTTTTGGAATATAGCAGAATGATCCGTCAGAAAACACGGCAGAGTTAAGTGCCGCAAAGTAATTGTCACTGGTTGGAACAACAGAGCCGATGTATTTCTTTACCAGTTCAGGATGCTCCCTTACGGCTTCACTGAAAGAACAGAAAATAATGCCCATTTCAGCAAGTTTATCTTTGAAGGTGGTAGCAACTGATACGCTGTCGAGAACAGCATCCACGGCCACACCTGTCAATCTTTTTTGTTCCTCAAGTGATATACCCAGCTTTTTAAAGGTCTCGAGAAGCTCCGGATCTACTTCGTTAAGGCTTTTGGGCTTAACCTTCTGCTTGGGAGCAGAATAGTATATAATGTCCTGATAGTTGATATCCGGGAATTTAACATTGGCCCATTTAGGCTCTTTCATTTTAGTCCATGCCCGGAAGGCTTTTAGTCTCCATTCAAGAAGCCATTCCGGCTCTTCTTTTTTTGCTGAAATGAAGCGTACAATATCTTCGTTCAGGCCTTTTGGTGCCTGATCTGCTTCGATATCTATATTCCAGCCGTGCTCGTATTCCTTCGAGGTAAATTCTTCTAAAATCTGGTTGTCTTTACTCATTCCGGTTATTTAGACTAATTTCAAATTACTATGCAAATGTACAACAAAATTTGTACTTTAAGGTTCCTGATTAAGAAATTTTGGCATTGAAAAAGCCTATCAAACGATAGTGTAAATCAATTACTTCATGTCAAGTTGAATGCTTCTGTTGATACTCTCTTCCAGGGAGATCATAGTGTCTGTTCTTACAATGCCTTCCACACGCTGAATCTTATCATGAAGTACGTCTTTTAAATGCTGCGTGTCTTTGCAGTGTATTTTGGCAAACATGCTATAATTACCTGTAGTATAGTGGACATTGACCACTTCCTGGATTTGTTTGAGTTCGGCTATCACTTCATCGTAAAGGGCGCTTTTGGAGAGGAAGATGCCTATAAATGCTGTAATGTCATAGCCAAGTTTGGTGTAATCAAGCTTCAGGGTGGTACCTTCCACAATTCCCATATCCTCCAGCTTTTTCATGCGAACGTGTACGGTTCCTCCTGAAACAAACACCTGTTTGGCTACTTCGGTGTATGGTTTTTTGGCATTTTTTAGCAAGATCTCTAATATTTTGAGATCTATATTGTCAATTTCATAATTAGCGGGCATGAATCAAAGTGTTAATTTTACATTTCTTAATTGAAAAACAATAATATTAAAAATATTGTAAATAAACATCTGTAAGTTTGATATTTTTTTAAAAAATGAATCCTTTTTCTACCTTTGAAATGTCAAACAAACACACTGTAGGGTGTTGAAACTGGCAGACAAGCCCTCCGGTCTCGAGGGTGGAGAGTTCGGGATAAATTCCTTTAAGCATCCAATAGCAATGGGAACTAACCGCTTCGTGGAGGTTCGAATCCTCCCCCTACAGCAAGTTTCTTTAAGTTTAGGTTTATTGGAAAAAAGATGGTTTCATGTACGGGCCATCTTTTTTCTTTTAACCAAACAAAATTCTTTTCTACGAGCAACTACACCATTAAAGTGTTAGTCATGCATAACTTTTTGCCTGTTCTGTTCTGATATTCGCTATTTTTTTGCAATATTGGTCGCGTAAACCAATAAATTTTTATTAATGAGCGAGTTTCCCTGGGTGAAGAGATACCCCAAAAATATTCCTGCAGAGATCGGTGAGATAGAGTATAAGTCTCTGGTTGAGATGTTTGAAGATTCATTTGCGACAAATTCGGGTAAGGAGGCTTTTGAGAATATGGGAAAGGCCATAACTTTTAAAGAACTCGACATTTTATCACGAAATTTTGCTGCATATCTTCAAAACAAACTTAATCTAAAGAAAGGTGATACCATTGCCCTTCAAATGCCTAACCTGCTACAGTACCCTGTGGCATTGGTAGGTGCTCTCAGGGCCGGCCTGATAGTGGTAAATACCAATCCTCTTTATACACCCCGTGAAATGGAGCACCAGTTTAAGGATGCTGGGGTTAAAGCGGTGGTTATTGTTGCCAATTTTGCATCGAACCTGGAGAAGATCATAAAAAATACTTCTATCCAGCATGTGATAGTAACGGAGTTGGGCGATATGCTGGGAGGGCTGAAAGGCAGTATTGTCAATTTTGTGGTTAAGTACATCAAAAAAATGGTACCTGCTTTCAACCTGCCAAAGGCCATCAGCTTTAAACAGGTGCTAAAAGAAGGAGGTAGCCTGGAATACAAGAGGCCTGAGATGGGCTCTGAGGATCTGGCCTTTTTACAGTATACAGGAGGGACTACAGGTGTTTCCAAAGGAGCCCAGTTGTCTCATCGCAATATCGTAGCCCATACACAGCAGATCAAGCATTGGTTTGCTCCTCTACTGGAAGAGGGAAAAACCGAGTTGATGATTACTGCAATTCCTTTATATCACATTTTTGCCCTTTCTGTAAATGGCATTTTCATGCTTAGGATTGGTGCTAAAAATGTGCTGATCACCAACCCCAGGGACATGAAAGGCTTTGTGAAGGAATTGAAGAAGCATAAGTTTACTTTGTTTACAGGCGTTAACACCTTGTTCAACGGGCTGCTCAACCAGCCGGAGTTTCAGGAGGTTGATTTTTCATCCGTAAAAGGAGCAATTGGCGGTGGAATGGCTGTTCAGGATGCCGTAGCCAAAAAATGGGAACAGGTAACAGGCGGTCCCTTGGTGGAAGGTTATGGCCTGAGTGAAACTTCTCCCGTGCTATCGGTCAACCCGCTGGATGGTACTCATAAAATGGGCACAATCGGCCTGCCGGTATCCAGTACCGAAATGGCTTTGTTTGATGAAGATGGTAATAAACTAGGTAAAGGAGAAGTAGGTGAGATTTGCGCCCGCGGCCCTCAGGTAATGCGGGGATATTGGAAACGGGAAGCAGAAAGTGACAAAGTATTTTTTGAGGGAGGCTGGTTCAGGACAGGCGACATGGGCCAGATGGATGATGAAGGATTCTTCAAAATAGTGGATAGAAAGAAAGATATGATCAACGTTTCGGGCTTCAACGTTTACCCTAATGAGGTTGAAAACGTTGTAGCAGACCATCCTAAGGTACTTGAGGTAGCTGCTATTGGTGTTCCTGATCCGAAATCCAATGAAGCGGTAAAGATCTTCGTTGTTAAAAAGGACCAGTCGCTGACTGAGGAAGAGCTGGATGCTTTTTGTGATGAAAATTTAACAGGGTATAAAAGACCTAAGCACATTGAGTTTACCAATGAACTCCCTAAGTCTAACGTAGGCAAAATTCTGAGAAGGGAACTGCGGGAGCAGGAAGTAACGAGTCCTAAATAAGATATGTGAGTAAAAAGGCGGAATGCTGTTTCCCTTTGTTGTTTTGACGGGAAACAGCATTTTTATTTTATGCCAATATTAAAAATCTTTCTATTGTGACTGCGTGCCTTGACATCATGCTTTATTAGATTTAGTTTTGCGCGTCTTTTAACCTGCATGTTTTGACCTCGATAAATAAATCCCGACTTCGCGTTTTCATAGATGAAAACCCCCTGAGGGCTATTCTTTTGGCTGCATTGGCTTTAAGGCTTCTGGCTGCATTCTTTTCAAAAGGATTTGCTTTTCATGACGATCATTTTTGTGTAATCAGGGTGGCCAATAGTTGGGCTGAAGGTATACCGCAATGGCTTCAGGGCGAGCATCCCCCAAAGCACAGCATGGTTTATGCAGGGGCGAATGCCATACTTATGTGGATAATGGGAGCTTTAGGTGTTATTGATCCTGAAGTAAAGGCTACTGTACTCAGACTGGTGCATGCTCTATACTCGATGCTTGCAGTATATTTTGGATATAAAATAACAGAGCTTATTTCCAATAAAAGGAATGCCATACTTGCCGGATGGATATTAGCACTGCTATGGTTTATGCCTTACCTCAGTGTTAAATATCTGGCAGAGTTGGTTTGTGTACCCCCTGTGCTTGCAGGTTTTTATGTAATCTTAAAAGCGGAAAGAAGTAATGAACGGAAATGGACTGCCTGGATATTGGCGGGAGCTTTATTCGGTCTGGCTTTTACCATCAGGCTTCATATAGTGCTGTTTGCCGGTGGTCTGGGATTGGTGCTTCTTTTTAGAAAACAGTGGCTTGAAAGTATACTGTTCACATTAGGTTTCCTGCTATTGACCTTCGTGTTGATTGGCATTCCTGACATGTTGTTCTTTGATTATCCTTACCAGTACGTAGTAGACTATTTCATATACAACAGCGAAAATGCCTACAATTACATCACCGGTTCTCCATTTAAGTTTTTGATCACTACGTTTGGCTTTTTAGTGCCGCCTGTTAGTGTCTTCCTGATGTGGGGCTATATCAAAACCTGGAAAATTGAGCCAAAGATGTTCCTGGCTGTGCTTATTTTCTTTTTGGTACACTCTTTTTTCCCTAACAAACAAGAGCGTTTTCTTCTCCCCATGTACCCTTTGCTGATTATTTTGGGTGTAATAGGCTGGAATAATTTTAAAGACCGCTCACGCTTTTGGGAAGGTCATCAGGCTTTATACAAAGGGCTATGGAAGTTTTTCTGGATCATTAATATCATTGCAGCATTGGCCCTGGCGCTCACTTTTACTAAAAAAGACAGGGTTGCCCCACTGTATTACCTTTCAAAACAGGACGATGTTAAGGCGGTGATCATTGAAAGTGAGCGGGGTAAGGTGAAGCAGCCACCGGTTTACTATCTCGGGAATAATTGCGCTGACTTCGACGAGATACAGAATGGTGAACTTGGTTTTGATCAGTTTGAGGCTCAGAAAAGGTACATTGATCCGGAATTTATAGTAACGTTTAATCTGGGTAAGGACAAAACCATAGAGGAGCTGGCTGAGGAGATAGCCAGTACGGGTAAACAACCCAATTATGTGATTTTTAAGGGAGATCAGGATTTCGAGACCAGAATGAACAGGGTAAAGGCGTTCTTCCCAGGGCAGCAATTGGTGCTAATAAAGGAAATAAAGCCTTCAACCTTTGATCTATTACTTCACATTTTAAACCCCAGAGTGCATCGCAACATGATGGCACGCATCTACAGGGTAGAGTAGTTATTTTTTAAAGTTGGTTTTCCAGGCCAGGCCTGCACTGTAGAAAAAGTCCGGGGCATTTTCGTTGAGTGGTAGACCTACTGAAGTGTCCAGTTGAAAGCTGCTACTCACAAGGTAAGTCAGGCCTGCATCAAAGCTATGTGTGGAGGGAATATCCGTCGCGAAATAGCCGAATATCTCAGCAAATGCCCCTACCTTATCAGAGATGGAAACACTAAAGGCTGACGAGTAAGCCCATGTAGTTTCCCTTGAGTCATCCCAGTCAGCTCCAAACCCGTGGGACCACGAATACCGGTCGTTAAACACGTGCTCGAACAGTAGCCGGCCTCCATAGTTTATCTTTTCACTTTGGAACTCTTTCTTGGCAGGTTCAGGAAAGGAAACAGCAGTTGCTAAGCTTATTCTGGGGATCCAGAAATTTTGGTCAATTAACTTCAGCTTTGGGCTTAGTACCAGGGGCGTTATTCCTGACATGCTGTTTTCGATGTTGAATGCTTCGGTTTTTATTGTCAGGTAGTTCGTCAGTAGTCTTATTTCCAGCCAGTCAGCCAGTCCATATTTGATATTGAGGTTAGGAGAAGTGATGGTTTTAAATTCAATACCTTCTGATTCATACCGGGTATTCATATAGCCCATTTCAATTTGAAAAGTACCGGGAGAAACTAGCTTAACAGCATCGGTAGTAGTGGGCCTGTCGGTAAAGATGGTTTCCTGAGAAAAAGCCAGATGGGCAGTGAATAAGAATAGAATAGGTAAAAAGTGTTTCATGGGGTTCGGTTATTTATATTCG
>NZ_SMLW01000221.1 GCF_009711405.1 Fulvivirga kasyanovii
AAACTTCCGAAAGTTTGGTAAAGCTTAACTATTAAGAAGCGCAGCAGCAGTTAAAATGCTCAAACAGAACCCATTCCGCCCTTACAGGGCTCACCCCCATTCACCATTGATTAACAAAAGGCTGCACCTTTTGCTAAAAGATTTTACCCTTTCAGGGTTCGACGCGAGTCCGGTATTTGTTTAATAGGATCCCCTGTTGCTGTCCCTAGACAGCAACATCCCAGAAAGAGATTCTTCACCTCCCGACACTATCCCCTGACAGCACCATGCAAGCATCAGCAGAAAGCCTGAATCACCTCCCAAAAAGCCGCCAAAGAAATCCTGCTAACCCAGCAATAGCAATCCCCGAAATGATAAGCAAAACCTTTTGATCATAGAAAAGGTAACCCGTGACAGCAAAGCCCAGAATAGCTAAAATTGAGGTGGTTAAAAACAGGTTGCCAAGCCCTATATCATGGGCATCGTCTAGGTTGAACCACCGGGCAAAGTTGAGCACATAGCTCAACAGGAAGCCCGCCAGAATAAACCCTGCATTGATCAGAATGTACTTGAGTATCATTGCGTCCCTAAGGCTGTTAAATGAAATTAAACAAGCTATTGAGAAAGAACAGCACAGCTACAATCGCCAGTATGGATATGACCAGCAGTACCTTATGCCTGAAAAAAACATAACCAGTATAACCCAGACCTATAACAGTAAAAACAGACGTGGTAAAAAACAGATTGCCCAAGCCCAGATCATGTGTATCATCCAGTCCAAACCAGGAAGCAAAATTGATAACAAAGCTTAATAAGAACCCTGCAAGGACAAACCCGGCATTAATGAGTACATACCTGCTAACTGTCTTAAAACCTGTTTGCATAACTTGTATTAGTCCTTGGTTACCTTAAACTCCTCTCCCGGTCCTGACACGGTCGGGTTTTCCACCATGTTGAACACCTGAGTATCGAGATATACTTTCACCTGCGGCCATGGGGTTTTCGCCTTGTAGTACCTGAACACCTGGGCACCTTTGTCCATGGCTGCCTTGGCACCTTTTATTTTAGACAATCCCTCATAGCTGTAGTCACCGTTACCCTTGTCGTGTTCACCGTGCTTATGCCCATCCTGGTTTACATAGGAGTGGAAAGACTTGATCGGATCACCTTCATTTTCTTCAACCCGTTCCGCATGGCCGTGGGCATGCGAATCCTGGATCATGTGCATTAAACTGCCCATGGCACGCTTCGGTGTGCTTCCCTCTTTATGGGTATGGAACAAGTTATCTATAGTGAGTTTATCCGCCTTTGGTGTTCCCTTAAAATATTCTGTAAAACCAGCCACTGGCACACTGGTAAGCGTAGTACTGCTCTTGATGTCCTCTATCCCCACACGATAAGCAAACTCCGCCCAGATCATAACCTTGTCCTTTGTAATCTGCGCCTTGATGCCATCAGCGATAGCCATGGCATGAAAGAACTGTAGATCACCAAAATGGCTCCTGGCCGTCATATTATCCTGCTTGCCAATCTGCTCACCCTTCTTGCTTTTGTCTTTCCCGTCCGAGAAATGATTGTACCACACCAGCCCGCTACTGTAGTTGTCGTTGTCCTTCTTGTTATTGTCAAACAGCAGGCCTTCGGGATCATCATTCCAGATCACTCCCCTGATGTATTCAAATACCTCTTCATCATCAAAGGAAGTACCTTCCGGCACAATACCGGCCTTTATAAGCGACTGCAACGTCAGGTTTTCATGAACAGGGTCCCCTTTGTTCCATGGCCCTTCAATTTCGTTCTTTTGCACTACATCATCCTGCGCTTTCTTTTGAACAGCTACTCCACTGTTTATAGCCTGTCCGCGGGCAGCTTTGGCTCCCATGGTATCCGCTTCCTGCTCCAGCGCAGGGTCATCATTGACTGCAAGGCCTTTGGCCTGGGTGGTGGCTTTTACGCGGCCCTGCCGCTGTTGCACCACATGGGTAAGCTCATGGCCTATCAACTCCTGCCCTTTGGAACTGGCAGGATTATACTGACCGGGAGCAAAATGGATATCATTGCCTTGTGCATAAGCCAGTGCTCCGATTTTCTGCGCCTGAGAAGAGTTATTATGTACCTTAATATCCGCAAAGCTGGTGCCGAATGCTCCTTCCATCTTGCCCTTAACCGCATCAGGAAGACCTCCTGAGTTTTCGGTGGATGCGGCAAGCGCTCCTTCCTTAGCCTGAACAGGATTTGATGTTGCAGTTTCATAGTTGTTAACCTGCATACCCTGAATGACTCCACCCATCGAAGACTGGGTTGCTGTGTTTCCGGAAGATTTCTGCGCAGGCACAAATCCTGCTTTCCCCGGTGTCTGCTGAGTATTTAATGATGATTTGGATAAATTATCCTTTTGCAAATTGTCCTGTTTGCGTCCCGGAGCGGATGATGATTGCTGCTGCTGTTGAAAATCG
>NZ_SMLW01000067.1 GCF_009711405.1 Fulvivirga kasyanovii
ATTGCTCAGGTAAATATAGACAAAGCCTGCTTTGTCAACAACTACATCGTTCAAAGCTACAAGCTCGTGGCTGTTGGCCGTTCCTGTTATTTGGGCATGACCAAATTTGTAGGGGTTCATCTGTTCATCGAATAGTATGTAGTTCAGGTATGCCGCTGGCCTCGTATCACCTGCACTGTTTCCACTCACCAACATTCCTGCTCCATCTGCATTGCTAAAAGCATCATAGGTCGCTTGCTCATAGGTATTGCCACCATTCGCCCCGCCAAAAGCACCGGCTACGGCCATCAATACTGCATTCGCGGTTTGCAGGTTACTGTAGTCCCCTGCCTCATAGTAGCTGTATACCTGCATGTCCAGCTTATCGCCCGGGCCTACGGGTATGCTTAACGCAGCTCCAACCGAGTTTTGGTTGTTCAGTCCTATCACTTCATCGTCACCGGCCACATGGATGTCA
>NZ_SMLW01000454.1 GCF_009711405.1 Fulvivirga kasyanovii
TGTTTCTCAACTAATTTTCAAGGAAGCCCTTCATATCATCCAGATCATCACATTCCTCAACATAAAGGATAAGTGCAGTTAACTTAGACTTCAAATCGCAGGTTTTATATCTGAGTCCGAAAGAATGGTTTAGAAGGTCTTTTTTAGGATTACTGGTAACCATAAGCCGTCGTTTTTTGGGGTTGCTCTATAGTTAGTAATAAATCATTGGAATTTAAAATTTTTCAAGCTCTAATCCTTTTAAAACAGGTTAAAATGTAAGAAAAACGGACAAGTTCAATTCGACTTCAATTTCCCTCAACTGCAAGAGTCAATTTCGAAACTTATTTAGCACTCTCTATTTAAATACTTCACCCCATTTCTTCAACAAAGTTTGTAATTTTGCGGTTTAAAAAATATCGGTATTTACTCATTTTAACCCATTTACAAACCTTGTCATTCGACGCTTTAAACATAGATCTTCCCGTTGCTGATATCATTTCTGAGGTCAGGGAGTCACTTCAAAAAGAAAATACACTCATCGTTAATGCTCCTCCGGGAGCGGGGAAGAGTACGTTGCTCCCCCTGGCATTGCTCAATGAGCCCTGGCTGGAAGGGAAGAAAATACTCATGCTTGAACCACGCCGGCTTGCTGCCCGGTCTATTGCTTCACGTATGTCGGACCTCCTGAATGACGAGGTGGGCAAAACTGTTGGGTATCGCATACGCTTTGAAAACCGCACCAGTGCTGATACTCAGATTGAGGTACTAACCGAAGGCATCCTGACCCGGATGATCCATAGCGACAATGCTCTTGAAGGTGTTGGACTGGTTATATTCGATGAGTTTCATGAAAGAAGTATTCATGCAGACGTAGCACTTGCCTTATGCCGCGAAGCTCAGCAGGTACTCAGGCCCGACTTGCGCATTATGATCATGTCCGCAACCTTGAATATGCCCCAGCTCAAAGAACTCCTCAATGCTCCGGTGGCGGAAAGCCAGGGCAGGCAATACCCGGTAGAGGTTATTTATGACGGTGAAACAGACCTGATGATGCTGCCGGAAATGACCGCAAAAACGGTAAAAAAAGCTGTCGGTGAACATGATGGAGACGCACTGGTATTCTTCCCGGGCGAAGGTGAAATAAGGAAGTGCGAAGAGCTTCTAAAAAAGGCGCTGCCCGGTTTTGTCATTCACCCACTGTACGGCAAGCTACCTCAAAACAAACAATACAGCGCCATCATGCCCGACAGAAAAGGGCGACGCAAAGTAGTGCTGGCCACATCAATCGCAGAAACCAGCCTTACCATCGAAGGCATTAAAATAGTGGTTGACACCGGTTATGGCAGAACGTCGCGGTTCGACCCAAAATCAGGATTGTCACGATTGGAAACTGTTCAGATCACTAAAGACTCTGCTGATCAGCGTGCAGGGCGTGCCGGACGTTTAAGTGCTGGTGTATGTTACCGCATGTGGTCAAAGGCTACACAGGAAAGGCTTGCCGAACACCGTGTACCGGAAATCATGGAGGCGGATTTGGCTCCGCTGGTACTAGACATGGCACAATGGGGCATAGTAGATGCTCATCAGCTCACGTGGCTCACTCCGCCCCCAAAAGGCGCACTATCTCAGGCCTCCGACACGCTCCATCAGCTCGATGCCCTGCAAAACGGCCGTATCACAGAGCATGGAAAAAGAATACACCAGCTCCCCTGTCATCCTCGCATTGCGCATATGCTGTTAATGGCCGAAGATGATGACCTGCTCGAACTGGCCTCCGATGTGGCGGCTGTACTCGAAGAAAGGGACCCTTTGCCTAAAGAGTCTGGCATTGATATCAACTTGCGGATAGAGGCGCTGAGAAGGTACCGGTCCGGAAGAGGGCAGGGAAAAAGTTTTGGTAGAATAGAAAAAATAGCGGCATCATACCGCAAACTTTTCGATAAGCAAGAAGATAATGGCCTCGTAGATCCCTATGCTACGGGTGTGCTGTTGGCACATGCCTACCCGGAACGAATAGCCTATGCTCGTCCGGGAAATAATGCCCAATTTCAACTTGCCAACGGCAAATACGCCATGGCAGGCCACCGCGATGACCTTGCGCATGAGCCCTGGCTGGCAATCGCCAATGTGGATGCCCGTGATGGTATGGGAAAAATATTCATGGCCTCTCCTCTAAACCCTAAAGACCTCGCTCCGCTGGTAAAAGAACAGGAAATAATAACCTGGGATACCCGCAAGGGAGGTTTGATAGCGACAAAAGACTTGCGGATAGGCTGTATAGTGCTGCAATCCAAACCTCTACCCTCCCCTGACGGGGAGCATCTTGTAAAAGCTATTTCGGAGGCCATTAAAAGTGAAGGGGCAAACCTGTTGAATTTTGACGAACAGGTTACGCAGTGGCAAAACCGCGTACTGAGCCTGCGCAAATGGCGCCCTCAGGATAACTGGCCTGATGTAAGTACCCAAACCTTGCTGATCACTAACGAGGAGTGGCTGTCTCCATACCTGGATCAGATCAAAAAGCCGGAAGATCTGAAGAAAATTAACCTGGCAGAAGTACTCCATCATAGTCTTGACTGGGAAAAACAAGCTGCTCTTGACGAGCTGGCACCTTCCAGGATTGCCGTTCCAAGTGGCTCTGCTGTAAAATTGCAATATCTTGCTGACGGCTCTTCACCGGTACTGGCTGTGAGGCTACAGGAAGTATTCGGGCTGGCTGATACACCAAAGGTCAATGAAGGCAAAACCTCCGTACTCATGCACCTGCTCTCTCCAGGCTTTAAACCCGTTCAGGTTACGGCTGACCTGCGCAGCTTTTGGGGCAATGCTTACTTTGAAGTGAAAAAGGAACTCCAACGACGCTACCCGAAGCATTCATGGCCTGAGGATCCGTGGACAGCAGAAGCTTTGAGAGGTGTAAAGAAAAAAGAAAGGAAGTAAGTCAAAAGTACTGAGAGAACTGCCGGGAAGACAATAACTTTCACCTTTTTGCTTGACAGACTGTTGTTAATAGCAGTCGGCAAGGGCAGTTGGCAAACTAGCAAAAAACACAGTAGATGCGATTTGTTGATTTTCAGTGGTAAGCATCTGCGTCACAGGTTTCAGCTTGGGCCATCAAAAATCCTTGTTCTGCCTCTGCTGTTTCTTTTCTGATTGCTTTTGCTTGGCTTTCAGTCTTTTTTCAACGGCAGCTTTTGAAGGCTTGGTGGCTTTTCGTTTCTTTTTAACCTTGAAAGCTTTTTTCAGCAGGTCATAAAACTTCCTGATGGCTTCTTCTTTGTTTTTAAGCTGCGAACGCCCGGCTTCGGAGGTAACGATCAGAATGTTGTCATTACTGATTTTATTGGCCAGCTTATCGGCTATTTTTGCCTTTTCTTCATCGTCCAATAACTGTGAGGCAGATAAGTCAAACCTCAGGGTAACTTTGGTATTGACCTTGTTAACGTTCTGGCCGCCGGGCCCACCACTTCTGGAAGTCACAAACTCCAACTCACTATTAAAATCCCGTTCGTAAACCTTCTCGCTCATTTTTCAAAGATACAAATTCACCTCATAACTTGCTTACCACTTTCCCTGTGCATAAAGTCCCTCCCGGCTGTACCACACTACTATAAGCGCCAGTCCCGCCAATGCCAGATCTATCATGACAAAGGCAAGCTGTTCATGCATCAGGTACATATACCCCTGCCACGTCATGGATAAAATAAGCATAAGGGCAGAAACCGTACGCACTTTAGGGAACAACAAACAAATGGCAATAAGGATATCCATAAATCCCATAAATGATACCAATGAACAGGAATATCCCCATATGACCAGATCAATATACTGACCTGACAGGCGCATGGTACCAGAAAAAATAAATTGAAAGCACAAAAGGAGGATCAGTGTCCAAAGAAAAATTTGCTGACCACGTTTAGGCATATTTTGAGTTTTTGACCACTTGTATTCACGACGTAAACGGCTATTGGTTTGTGCTTTTATATGAATGGCTTGAAAATACTGACGAAAAGCGCTTTTGACATTACCAATAACAATTTATGTAAGAAGGTGACCACCTGCATGTTACCTGATAAAAATTACCAATTTCAAAAAACAGTGCGTATATTTAAGGAATCTTTTCGAACCACTTTCGGTTACAATTTGGCTTTGACGGCCATTTACTTTTATAACCTCTAAATTCTTTCATTATCAGATCTATAGTCAAAACTTTCATTTTTTTAGTTCTTCTAAGTTCTCCGCTCTTTAGTCACTCACAGAGTAAGCCAATGCCCCTCCCTGAGGATACCTACGCCAATAAGGGTATTCCCGAATTGCTGGATGTAGAAATAAAAAAGGCACTGTCTTACTACCCTGAGCTTCAAAACACGCGGATCGATTTTGTATTCAGGGATAATATCCGAAATGCAGTAATGCAGGCACAACCAAGGGTAAAAACACTCTTTAAGCGAAAGTATAAGCGCATCTACAAAGTAAAGATCAGCCGTTACCTGACGCTCAACGACAGTACTATGGGAATAGAGCATGTCCCTCACGAAATACTGGTCGGCTGGATTGCCCATGAGTTAGGCCACATTATGGATTATATTGACCGGAGTTCATTCCAGATGATAGGCTTTGGCTTTAAATACCTCACATCCAGACACTTTCTAATGCAGGCAGAGCGGCAGGCTGACACTTATGCTATTATGCATGGGTTAGCTGATGAAATAGTTAAAACAAAAAAATTCATCCTCAACAGAGAGGACCTGCCAAAAGAATACAAGGACCGAATAAACCGGCTGTATATCTCCCCGGAAGAGGTACGCCATATAGAAGAAGAAATGGAGTCCATCTAAGGAATCTATGAATACAACTCAGACCAGACAGGTCGGGAGACAATTAGTGCTAAAATAAATTATACGGTTGCATGGATAATGCAGCTTGGCATGCCTTTTTGTAATTAATCATATTTTAATTATAAAATATACATTATCAGGCAGTTAATGTAATTGTTACAACTTGGATATTATTGAAATTTCGTATGAAAAATTTCAGTTTCCTTAATAATTTATTATAATTTGTATTCCGATAATTTTTCACTATGAGTTTATTCACATATCGCACTGCTGTTTATATTTTGGTTTTATTGTTTATTTTTTCATGTAAATCGTCGCAAACAGCTAAGTCTGACGAAGTAGATGAAGAGCCCCAGGTAATCCGAAGCTCTGATATTATTTTGGTAGACAAGGAGTTGAAAGATACACTGGAAGGTTATTTTAAGCTATTTGCAAAAATGGATCTTGCAGATATTGAAGGCAGGGATGCCAAGATGGCCGAGGTTTTTGAGTACTTTAGCTCACCCGATACCCCGGTATTTTTTGCACTTTACAACAGTGACGGGGAAAAATACTACGACAAGCCGGTCACCATATCCAAATACCTTCACTATTTGAGGGATACGCGCCAGGCTCCTCATATCATTCAAGCTGTCAAGTTAGACGAATCGCAAACAAAAATCACCAAAATTGAACTCGCTGTAAAATAACACACTATTATCTTACATCTTAAAGCCCCATCGACCATGACCTATAAAGCACTGTTTTGTCTATACTTTGTCTTTGTGTTCTTTACCACTCCCGACAAGCCCTGTATAGGCCAGTCTTCAGCCGATTATTTTGAAGAAGAAGAACCTATAGACCCTGAACAAAAACTCAAGGTAGACTCCATGGCTATGGAGAAAATCAGGGACCTGAGTAAATACATTGCCATCATTGGCAGCAAAAGCACACCATTCTCCGAAGCCAACCGCGTAGTATCCAGGGCACTGGAACTGTTTGCCGAGGGTAGTGTTATCGGCGTTTCTTCCCTGGACAAAGAAGAGGTAAAGCAATATGAAATAAAGAAATACTTTGAAAGGCTCATGGCCCTGAGTTATGATAAGGTCAAAATCCAATGGTTTGACATCCAGTATATCAGTGACCTGGAAATGACCCCGGATGGTAAGTATGTAGGTGTAGTCACTATCTATCAAAAGTTTGAAGGACTGCAGGGAGATGCCCTGATCTACAAAGACGTAACCAAAAAGGATATCACAATATATGTTGAACGCAAGATCATGCAAGTAGAAGGCACGCACGTCAATTTCTGGGACGTATTACTTGGTGATATAGTTGTAAGCGAGACTGTTTTATGAAAAGAAGAAGTACATTTTTAATTATTGTAGTGGCTTTAATGTGTTTCTCAGAAGCAATTGCTCAGGGTGTTTCTTATCTGGATGGCAATGAGTTCGTGCTTGCAGAAACCAAACAGGTAAACCAGTTCTTCCGCAGGTTTAACGGCGAAGAAGATTATGACGGCACCAGGTTTTACAGCAGCGACTCACTTTTCAGAAGTCCGTTGCTGCGCCAGGTCTACCTGTCTAACCTTTTTGACAAGCTTAGCAACAACATGCCCGACTCCATGAAGAACAGCTTCATCTTTAACGTTACCGACAGCTACAATCCTAAATTCCTGAACCACAGAAGGAATGACTGGTATGCTCAGGTGGATGTGATGATAAGCTACGAGAAACAGGAGCACCCCTGCACGCTTTTCCTAAAGATGGAACGAGAGAACAAAGGCACAAAATGGGTACTTGCGAATGTATATTTCCAACCTTTCACCTATCATTTCAAGGGGGTAGACTTCTTCGGTACAGAGCCTTACAAGCCCGGCCCTTACCTGCACCCTAAAAGTCATGAAATAAAATTTGTAAACCTGAAAAAGGCATTCGGCAAACTGGATGAAATTGAAAAGTACGCCGCCAATGAATTTAACCCTGATTTCCTGACACTCTTCATTTATGAACTTAAGAGAGGAAATGCCAAATTCCTGGATATAAAAAATGTGAAGTTTCATTTCTTTCAGGTAGATAACTGGTATTTTGAGTTGTCGTCACTCAGCCGCAAGAGCATGAACTCCGGCTGGCTTATAACTGATTTGATGAGGGTAGCTGAAAAAGACAAAGAAATTTTAAGAAAATATATTTTCTTTCATGAGAATAATCATGCAAATTAATTACGAATAAAAATCCGTACTAAGATGAGATTTGGAGCTTTAAGAATATTCATGATCGCAATGCTGATAGGCAATTGCTTAACAAGTGCAAACGCCCAAAGCGATGAGGAGAAGGCAAAGGTATCTGAACTTATTAAGTTCCTGGAGTTTACGCTCAATACTTTAGGTGATCCGGAAGTTGCCGTAGGTGATAAAAAAACCATTACGGACCAGAGCTACCTGAAGATCTTTGAGGACAAGAATGTCCAGATTGAAGACGACCTTTCGGAAAGGAAGGTATCTATCAATAAAAATGTTCAGTCTTACCTTCAGGATGTTGACATACTCTTTAAGGATGTAAAATTCCAATTCGACATCAGCAAAATTGAAAAGCATAAGACTTCTGCTCAGAAAGATTATTTCAAAGTTACTTTCAAACGAACCATTACAGGTACTGCGGCAGACGACAAAAAGCTTGAAAATGCCAGTGTCAGGTATGCAGAGATCAATTACGACCCTGCCAAACAGGTTTACAAGGTGGCCAGCATATACTCATCCGGCATCAGGGATATGAAAACATTCCAGGCATGGTGGGATGACCTGAATTTTGAATGGAAAGTGGTATTTCAAAGGGCAGTGGGCAGCACAGTTACGCCCAGTGAGTCTTATAAGGTAATGGGTATTAAAGAAATAGATATCTCTTATAACAAATACATCACCGATCTCAAACCATTAGCCAAGCTTACGGCCCTCGAAATACTCAATTTCTCCAGTACCGCAGTCGCTGATATTTCAGTACTGTCCCAGCTTGCTAACTTAAGGGAGGTGTATATGTCCAATACCGGCATACAGACCCTGGAACCGCTTAAAGCCCTGGAGAACCTGGAAGTAGTCTATTTCGAAAACACCGCTGTTAAATCGTTGGCTCCGATTACTCCACTAAAGTCTTTAAAAAAGGTGGTCTGTATCAATACCCCAATTGATTTTGCTGAAATCCAAAAATTTGAAGGATCTAACCAATCGTGCAAAGTACTTTACGAATCAGCAGACCTGATGAACTGGTGGAACAATCTGCCTTTGGTATGGAAAGAAAGTTTTAAAGAACAATTCAACATTACCTCTACGCCTCCAACCGGTGAAGACCTGGCAAGGATCAAATCTGCCGAAAAAATAGATATTGAAGGCAAGTACAATATTTACTCGCTGGAGCCTATAGCCGATCTTACCAATGTAAAATCGCTTAACCTCAAGAAGTCGGGCGTAACATCACTCGAACCGCTCAAAAAGTGGTCCAGCCTGGAGCGGCTGGACCTTTCTGATACCCACGTCGATTCTCTGGGTCCGGTCAATAACCTGAGTCTTAAACTATTGGTGGCAGACTATTCAAAAGTAAGCAAAGAAGAGCTTGCTTTGTACGAAAACAAACACCCTTCCACCACTGTAATTTATAAAACTATGGACTTTACCATCTGGTGGATAAAGTTATCGGAAGAGTGGAGAGGTATTTTCGGCAAAGCCATTGGTTATACAGGCCCGCTGGATAAGTTGCCTCTAAAAAACCTGTACCAGATACTGGAGCTAAAGAAACTCGTGATACCGGAAGGCAGTGAGATTGAGAACATTACTCCCCTGGCCTCACTCAAAAACCTGCGTGAATTAAAGGTCAGCAAGGTTATGAAGATCTCCGATCTGTCCCCATTGTCTAACCTGGCCAAACTGGAGTCCCTTGACTGCTCCTATAATCCGGTAGTGGATCTCACACCGCTGATAGGACTGAAGAACCTGAAAAAGCTGAATATTGAGTATACCCGTGTCTCAGACCTGGACCCGATAGGTGAAATAACCAG
Organism: Fulvivirga kasyanovii; assembly: GCF_009711405.1. GTDB lineage: Bacteria > Bacteroidota > Bacteroidia > Cytophagales > Cyclobacteriaceae > Fulvivirga > Fulvivirga kasyanovii. Next base: position 8,847 of record NZ_SMLW01000454.1, read on the forward strand.
TTTGGAGTCCCTGCATGTTTCAGGCACAAAAATCAATAACATCAATGCCGTACGCAGGTTGAGCAACCTTAATGAAATATCGTTGCAAAATACATCTGTCAGCAACCTGTCTCCATTGTTTACCCTGATACATCTGGCGAAAGTTTCCTGCTACAACACCAAACTATCTCAAAAAGACGTGACCAGCTTTAAAAACACCAAGCCATCATGTGAGATCACTTTTTACTAATACTAATGTAGAAATGTTTACTGAAAAGTAACTTCTTTTCTACATCCATAATCAGCATTATAAGGGCCTCCGGGACGTAACAGCTTTCGGAGGCCCTGGCATATACATTGTTTTTTATCAGGTACAAACCAAAAGACCAGAATGATGAAAAATATAGCCGAAGCCAGTTTTTTAGCCATACTAATTATATGTTTAAGCGCCTGCAACACGCAGCGCAAGATGACCCTGACCGGTTATGACAGAGACAGGGACAACAGGGTGAACCGGGAAGAATTTGAAAGTGTCTTTCGCGACAGAAACACCTACTCAGACTGGGATACAGATGGAGACAGGCGCCTGAACGAAGTAGAATGGGAAAGAGGGTTCAACGTTTACAGTTCTGATTATAACTATGATGAAATGGAAGGTTTTGACGAATGGGATACAGAAAGGGACGACTACATCGATGAAAATGAATTCAGAGAAGGCTTTTTTAACCTGTTTGATGCTAATGACAATGATTATCTGGAAGAAAGTGAATTTGCCAGCTATCAGGGGCAATAAACGCTATCTCCTCTAATACATAAAAAGCTCCCTGAGCAGGATATAAACTGACATGAGCAGGACAAACCATCCAAACCATGATTTGAGCCTCTCATTAGCTACAAACCTGGAGACGTACGAACCTGCAAAAATTCCTGCTACGGCTATGGCAGTAAAAGGAATGAGAAAACCCAACTCGATGGGCTGCTCCTGGATGTCTCCAATAAAGCCTATCAGGGACTTGGCCGCGATAATAAGTAAAGATGTGCCAACAGCCAGTTTCATGGGCAATTTGGTCATAAGCACCAGGGCAGGAATGATCAGAAAACCTCCCCCCGCTCCTACTAAACCGGTAAGCCCCCCTACTACTGCTCCTTCAAGCAGTATCAGAGGGTAATTAAAAACAGGCTCCTGAGCAGGCTTGCCATTGTTAAACCTGCTTCTCCCTGACCAGATCATCGAGACAGAGGCCATAAGCATGATCAAAGCAAAAAGGACCATGATAGCCAAATCCTTACTGACAACCACATTACCAGCAGTAAATATAACCTCAGGTATGGCAGGCACTACAAACTTACGTGTGGCATAAACAGCGATAAAGGAAGGTATGGCAAAAACTACTGCAGTTTTATAACTCATCAACCCTTTTCTCATATAATTTAAGGATCCTACCAGGGCCGAGACACCAACCACAAAAAGAGAGTACGATGTAGCAAGTACAGGACTTATACCAATGATATAAACCAGTGCAGGGACGGTTAAGATAGAGCCTCCACCCCCAATCAAACCCAAGGTAAAACCTATAACTATTGCTGATAAATATCCGAAAACTTCAATCATATTTTAATAACCACTGTAGTACCTCACATTCCAGGGCCAATAATACATGGAATTTGCAATATACCACCCCTCAAAAATGACTTTCTCAATTGATATCCAGCAACCTGCGCAGCATTCCGGTTTAAAGTTTCAACCAACAGATAGATCCCTAAAAAAGAAAAATTTAAATTTCTGAATTCGATATTTTCGATAATTTTAGTGTTCTTTGTATAACCAGAATCAGTAGAGATTCGTAAATCTCATCAATGAACATCAGAACGACCATAGTATTTCACCTTCTGTCAATCTTTCTTGCGGCACAAGTGCTTAATATAAGCATGAACGTTAGCGACAACCTGATTGGCAAAAGTGGTCCGGGGTACAAGTATATCAATGAGATTGAGACTGTTGTTGAACTGGTAGCAGAAATGGTGCTTTCAGACGCTGACGTTATCCCTGAAACACACGTACCCGGAGGCACGCTTGGTTTTGAAGAAGAGGAAAAGCACTTCTTGGAAGAAAAAGAATTTATACATAAAAACTCATTCATTCCGGATTTACTATATAACAGTCGCTGCTTATATAAATCCGTAATTTTCACCAATCACATTACTGAGGTAATCACACCTCCACCCCAATCCTGATCTATTCTTTCTTAGAGTACTTATTTCTTCAGTTCCCCTAAACTGAAGATAAACCGGATCAAGAGTAAAACCTGTGGAGCAAATAGATTGGAAAGTAAAACAAGTAATGTGAAACTTGCCACTGAAAATCAGTAAATCCTCGCTTATCGTTATATTATAAGAGTTTGCTGATTGCTTTTGCCGATTGCTATTAACAACT
>NZ_SMLW01000525.1 GCF_009711405.1 Fulvivirga kasyanovii
GTATTCTGCTCCTTCGGGGTTTTGATCATGCATAGTGTTCAGCAGCATTTCAAAATCTCTGTAGGTGTCTTTAACAGCATGGTTTAAAGCATTATCGAATGCGAGGGACTTTATTTTAATGCATACTTTGCCCGTATCATCGGTCAGGTCAATATCCACTTTCAATATTCTGTCGCCGGGTTTGCTTCCTTTGGCATATCGCACCCAGGCAAACATTTCTTTCTGGCAGGGGGCGAGCAATCTCAGTGCCCCGGCTTCAAAAGGCAGCACGGGGCTGTCTGACTGCGCACTGAAACCCGTAAGCAATCCGGTGGCCACCTGCAAGGCGCTTTCCATCATGGCCGGATGCAGGCTGTATTCTTCGAGGTTTTCGTCCCCTGATCCGGGCAGGCTTAGGCGGGCAAGCACCTGGTTATCACCCTGATAAAGCTCACTGATGGCTCTAAGTGCCGGGCCGTATCCCATTCCCATTTGCTCCAGGGTCTGATAAAGGACTCCCTGATCTAATGGTTCTGTTTCAAAATGGGTTTTAAGCTGCTCAATATCCAGCTTTGCAGGGGGCTGGCCTCCTCCTAATGTCACCTGGCCATGGCAGTGAACAATTTCCTCTTCGCCTTCCATGCTGTAGATCTCGTAGTCTATTTCCTCCTGATCATTCTCAAAAAGGGCTATGCTCACCTGTTTGTCTTCAGAAATTTTCAACTGCTCTCCCCATGAAGTGTTGTACATCTCCAGGGTATTGGCCTCACCGGTATCTGGCAGTGCCTTTTCTACGGCCGCGCGGGCCATTTCCAGGAAAGCGGTAAGCGGCATCGCGCTCTGGTCTCCAAGTTTGTAACCGGAAATAAAGAATTCTTTTCCAGTGAAATTTGAGGTGTAGCTCTGCTGGCTCAAAACGGAAGAGTTGTAGTGCAGCATCGGATGCAGCTTTTCGAACTCTCCTTGTTTCGGTTTTTCGCTGTTTTCCAGATTAAACCAGTATCGCTCACGGGCAAAAGGATATGTAGGCAGGCTTAAGCGCCGTGGCTTCCCAGATTTATACAGTTGATACCAATCTACTTCGATACCTTTTACCCAGGCCTGGGCCAGTTTAGCAAAGTCTTTATCAGTAAAACACTGGCTTACAAGTGCCTCGGCGGAGTGATGGCTGGTACCTTCAACAAATTCAGTACTCGTTTTTTGTGTAACGCGCCCGAAATAAACTTCCTCTACGTTTTCCTCTCCGTTGAGATAGCTCGTCAGTTTTTCTTTCAGTTCATCACGGGAGTTCACCACCAGGCTTAAGCGCTCTGCCATTTCATCCCTGCCCACCTGCAGGGTAAAGGCGAGGTCTGTCAGCTCATCATCATACTTCTCCACATGGGCGAGCAGCAGCTCTGCATAGGCTTTGAGCCGGTCTTCATTTTTTGCTGAAAGTACAATGATATGTGGGCCTTCCAATTTCACGGCCTGCTCCTGTTTAGGAACATACTCTTCCAGTACCACATGGGCATTGGCGCCACCAAAACCGAAGGAGCTAACTCCTGCCCTTCTTGGAATTGGGTTACCCTGATCATCTTTAAAAGGCTCCCAGTCTTTGGTTTTGTCTACAATGTAGAGTGGGCTATCCTTGAGGTTGATGTATGGGTTAAGTTCTTTAAAGTGCAATGTGGCCGGTATCTTCTTATGCTTCAGGGATAGCAATACCTTGAGCATACCTGCGATCCCTGCTGCGGTTTCCAGGTGACCAATATTGGTCTTTACAGTAGTGAGCCCGCAATGTGGTTTATCTCCGGGAGTTTTATTGTTCCTTTTGTAGAGTTCCGAGAAGGTTTTGTTCATGGCCTGGATCTCTATAGGATCCCCAAGGCTGGTGCCTGTACCGTGGCATTCGATAAACCCGATCGTAGACGGGTCAACCTGTGCTTTGGTGTAGGCTTCCACCAATAAATCTGTCTGGGCCACCGGGTTAGGTGCGATAAGCATGGTCACCCGGCCACCGTGGTTTTCGGTAGTGGCTTTGATCACGGCATAAATGTGGTCATTATCGGCTTCGGCTTTATCCAGCGGTTTCAGGAATATAGCCCCGGAGCCTTCTCCTCTTACGTATCCGTTGGCACTCTTGTCGAAGGTCTTACATTTACCATCGCCGCTCAGCATGCCTGCCATACCAAAGGAAATATAAGCCGCAGGTGTGAGCATCAACTGCACACCACCCACTATAGCCATGTCACTGCTACCGGTATGGATAGATTCGATAGCCCGGTGTACAGCAATCAGGGAGCTGGAACAGGCGGTATCCAGAGGCGCACTTGGCCCTCTCAGGTTAAGCAGGAACGAAACCCTGTTGACCAGTACGGAGTGTGAGTTTCCTGAAGCGGTATATCCATCGAGAGGAATGTGCTTGTCTACCAATGAATCGGCATAATCGCGGGTGGCAACCCCAACAAACAGTCCTGTTTTAGTGCCTGAAAGGTCAGAGACCTTGTGCCCTGAATCCTCTATGGTTTTCCAGACGGTTTCCAGAAAGATCCTTTGCTGGGGATCCATCATTTCAGCTTCCCTTGGTGAAATTCCGAAAAACAACGGATCGAATTTATCCACGTCTTTCATGAAGCCTCCCCATTTGGAGTTGGTCTTGTTTTTCTCTTTGAAAGGGTCTCCATCGTAATCTTCCCAGTTCCAGCGATCTCTTGGGATTACGGTGATGAGGTTTCTCTCATTCTCCAGGTTGTCCCAGAATTCTTCAAGGTCTTTGGACTCGGGCATAACACCACTCATACCTACTATGGCAATAGGCTGGTCTATGAACCTGCTCTCGGTGGACAACCCTTTGCCTCCTGAAACTACAGCCTTATCATCGAACGCACGGGAGTCAAACCCTTTATTGATGCTAAATGAAATGCTGTCGTCGCCGGAAGGCTGCTCGCTCTTAGGAGCGGTTTGAGGTGCCGCTGCCTCGGCATTTGAAGAGGCAGAAGCTCCTGCAACCTTGTGAACACTCAGCACTTCGGCTTTATGTTCTCTGGAGATAAACCCGGCAATTTCTTTGATCGATGGGTATTCGAAGAAAAGTACGGGGGTTACATCCAGATTATATTTTTCATTGATCCTGTTGGCATAGGTGGTCAGGCCTATGGAGTCAAATCCAAGGTCCAGCAATATTTTGTCCAGCTCAATATCTTCAGGGTCCAGCTTCAACAGCTCCATAACAAGCTCTGACAAGGCATCCTGCACGAGGTTGAAGACTTCTTTGTCTGACTGTTGATCTCCGGAAGCCTCTCCTGCCGCAACTGTATTATCTTCGGCCTGTACAGGTTCAGGCTCTTCCACTTCTTTGATGCCCCAGGCTTTCTCAATCTTCTCCTGCACGCCCTCCAGTACCACAAACTGACTCTTACCTGCATGCAGACCTTTTTCAAAAGCTTCCAAACCTGTCTCAATGCTTAGCGGCTTAATTCCCAGGTTCTTCTTAAAGAATATCTCTGTTTGCTCATCGAGCTGCATGCCTCCGTCGGCCCATAAAGACCAGTTCAAACTGAAGGTCACTCCCGAACGCTCTCCCTGCTCATAGAGAAATTGTCGTCTGGCAGCAAAGGAATCCATGAAGTGGTTGGCAAACGAGTAGTCGCACTGCCCGGCATTGCCACCAACAGCCGCCAGTGATGAAAATGTAACGAAGAAGTCGAGGTTTTCAGTTTTTGTGGCTTCGTCCAGGTGGCGTGTTCCGTAAACTTTGGGGGCAAAAACCGCCTCCATTTCTTCTCGTGTCTTGTTCCTGAGATAGGAATCCCTGAGGACTCCCGCACTATGGATAATACCGTTAACGGCTCCGAATTTAGCTTTGGTTTCCTTTATCAGACGCTCGACGTCTTTGTATTTAGAAACATCTGCAGACAGATACAGCACTTCTGCTCCTGCTTCAGTGAGTTTATCAAGCTCCGCTTTGCGCTCATCTGAAAGCTTTGACCTTCCTGTAAGTACCAGGCGAGTGCAAAGCTCGCCTGCCAGGTACCGGGCAAAAATCAGCCCCAGGCCTCCGGCTCCACCGGTAATAATGTATACGCCTTTTTCTTTTAGTCCCAGATCATGTGCCGGGGCAGAACTTTCTGCTTCCTGTAAAGAGAATTCCTTTACTTTTCTCACATAGCGGGCATCTTCCTCATAGCGAACGGTCGTAGCTTTTTTAGCAGATGGGTCAAACTCCGCCAGGATAACATCCAGTATCCTTTCATAGGATACTTTGGATTGCCTGATCTCGAGGATCTTGCATTGCATTTTAGACTGCTCGAGTTGCAAGGTTTTGGCAAACCCGTTGATAGCTTCATGGTGTGGCTGTGTAGTCCCCTGTTGCCCCAGGTACACGTATTCTAACCGGACTTTGTCGAGTTTTTGTGCTATCAGGGTTTGGCAAAGGGTAAGGAATGCATAAACACCCTTGTCCAACTGGCTACCCAAAAAGTCTTCGCTGTATCCGGTTTCTTTAACAGATGTATCAACCGGCCATGCAAAGCATATTTTATCTATGGAGTCTTTATTGAGGGACTCAAAAAGCTGCTTGAAATCATCCGGGTTTTGAGGGTTGATGGTATAAACCTGGTCGCCTGAATTGGCATAAGCCTTTCCGGGCTGTACCCGTATAATTTCTCCTGAGTTTTTGTACTTGTTTTTGTATGCCTTTTGCAGTTTGTCATCTGCATCAAAAAGCAAAACAGTTCCAAGTTTATCAGGCTGTACCTGCACCTCCAACGGGGTTTCCTCCCATTCGTGACCATAGTACAGTTTTGTATATTCGCTATCGTCTCCCTTTTGATCAGGCTTTTCATGAACGCTGACGAGCGGTACTCCGATCGATTCTTTGATCCTGGTGAGGATCAAGCCGTCTTCATCCACAATGAAAACGTTCACTTTGGAAACTTTGGAGTTAGGCTCATTAACCTTTCTTACATAGCTGTAACATTTGGGTTTGAGCGGTTGCAATACTTCGACTTCGCCGATGGAGTAGGGCACGAACATCTCTCCGGTTTGTGCCCCAAGCTGCGCTGCCATACCTGCCTGAAATGAACCGTCAACCAGTGATGGGTGCAGCAGGTAATCGTTGAAGTCGCTGTTGCGGGCTTCGGGTATCTGTAGCTCACCCAGTATCTCGTCGTTGTCTTTGTAGATGTCCTGAAGCACCTGGAAGCTTGGCCCCAGGTCGAGCCCAAGTGACTTGAAGAGTGGATAGGCTTCTTTTCCATCAGTAACTTTTGAGCACCTGGCCTTGATTTCGGAAAATCCTTCAATGTATTCGGGGCCGGCTTCTATTTCTTTATTGGTGGCGTATATCAGTTTTCCCTGGGAGTACACCTGCCTGCCACTCTCTTCCTGGCTGAATACTTCAAACTGAACGGACTCACCACTGGGTTTTAATTCTATAAATACTTCTCTCGGCGTAGAGTTGACCACGGTAAGTGGGCTCAGCCAGAGGATATTTTTGATCTTTTGTACTTTCCTGCCTGCTGCAAGCTCTCCGGCTTTACGGGCAAAATCCAGATAGGCCACACCAGGCAAAGTAGGGATTTCCGATACGAGGTGATCGTAAATAAAGAAGTCTTTGTCGTGGAAGGTTTTCTTAAATATCTGCCTTTCGAAAGTCGATTCGTTGGAGTCGATCAGCGGATGAAGGGCTGATGTGGATTGCAGGGCCAGCTTGGGCGATTCCGACACATCGGAAATCCAGTGGCGTTTATCTGCAAAAGGATAGGTGGGCAAGGGCACCTTTTTTCCTGTTTCCAGGGCCTGTATGCCCTGCCAGTCTGCCAGCAGACCGTCGTTCCAGAGTTGTGCCAGTTTACGCAGGTCACCACTCTGGGAAAGCATTTTGATAAATTCTTCCTTCTCTTTTCTGCTCAACAAACGGGTGATGCCTTCGCTGTTTTTCGCCTCACCGGTAATCATGCTGTCATCCCTCCTGCCTTCTATAAACAGGGTGAGTTTTTGAATCAGTTCTTTTTTTGTTTTGGCGATGATCACCAGACGCTGATCAAAAGATTTTCTACCTACACGAAGCGTGTGTGCTATATCTCCAAGATCAAGTGGTGCTTCACAGGCAATATCCCTTTCCAGGAACTCGCGCAAACGAAGTGCTACCTGCTTCAACTGATCTTCGTTTCTTGCCGAAAGCGGTATGATCTGGTCTTTAGGCTTATCAGGGGTTTCTTTCTGTTGGGTAACAGGAGCTTTATACTCTTCTATTACCGCATGGGCGTTGGCACCCCCTGCCCCAAAGGAGCTGATGCCTGCACGAAGCGGGTACTCAATACCATCAATTACCTTCGGCTTCCAGTCTTCTACTCCTTGTTCAACATAAAACGGTGAATTTTCAAAATCTATAAATGGGTTTAACTCCGCGGAGTGCAGCGACGGAACGAGTTTCCGGTGTTTCATCTGTAGAAGCACCTTATGGAGTCCTACAATACCTGCGGCTGCTTCGAGGTGGCCGATATTCGTTTTTACCGAGCCGATAGAGCAGCCTTGTTTATCTACATTATAATCCTGAAAAGCGGTGGTAAGGCCTGATATTTCGATAGGATCGCCCAGCTCTGTTCCTGTGCCATGGGCTTCTACATAACCAATGGTACGGGCATCGACTTTTCCGTTTTCAAGGGCCGTGCTTACCACGTGTGCCTGTGATTTAGGGCTCGGCACCATAAAACCACTGGTCTTTCCTCCGTGGTTAATGGCTATACCTTTGATCACACCATAAATGTGGTCACCATCTTTTTCGGCTTTGTCCAGCGGCTTGATCAGGACTGCGCCCACTCCTTCTCCGGCTACATAGCCATTGGCTCCTTTTCCGAATGTACGGCATACACCGTCTACAGAAAGCGCTCCGCCACTTTTATTGATATCTATTTTGCTCTGGTGTACATCCAGGTTAACCCCTCCTACAATGGCGCTTGAACATTCTCCTTTATAGATGGCTTCACAGGCCAGGTATAAAGCACTAAGGCTTGATGAACAGGCTGTATCTATGGGCAAACTGGGTCCTGAAAGGTTAAATGCATAGGATACCCTGTTGGCAATACCCCATAAGTGTGAGCTGGGGCTTGCAAAGGTTCCCTTAAGCTTCTCTTCCGTGCCTAGTACCTGATAAAGTGTCCATACTGCACCTACGTAGACCCCAATGTTTCTTGGGGCATTGTCTTCTGTAAGTGTTTCAGGGTAGTAGCCCGCGTCTTCAAGCGCTTCCCAGGCCACCTCCAGGAACAGCCTTTCCTGCGGATCGAGATATTCGGCTTCGCGTGGGGAAATGTTGAAGAACAGTGAATCGAACTTATCGATATCATCGATGAAACCGCCGCGATACTTCTCTGAGAATTTATTGCGAAGTCGCTGTTCGAAACGGGTATCAGGAATATCTTCAATGCAGTCTTTCCCCTGGACCAGGTTATCCCAAAACTCGTTCATGTTTTTGGCCTTGGGGTAGCGGCCTGCGATGCCGACAATGGCAATGTCACCGGCGTTGCGAGGCTGGGCATGCTGCATTTCCTGACCCGATGCGCTTTCCGAAGGCCTCGCTTCACCACCGGTAACCGCAGGTTTCTCCGGACTTTTCTGACCCGCCGGAGAAGTGCCTGCTTCAGACGCTTTGGTAGTGACCTGTGCTGAGGTATTGTGGTATTTTTTTAGCCTGAAGCTGGCATGGATATTCCCGAAGGTATCTGCCTGGCTGCCTTCCGGCATTATTTCAGGGATATTAACCTTATTTTTAAAGGCCTGCACCAGTTTATAAATGATCTCCTCAGCCTGCTTCTGCTTTAAGCCCACGGGAATGGCCAGGCGCACGAGGTTATTGATCGTGGTATCTTTCTGCATGCCTACATTGTGTGCCCCGCCCCGAATGCCTGTATTCAGGTACAGCCAAGATACAAATGAGGCCACAGGATGCTCAAAGGCTTTGAATTCCGGAATTTGCTTGACATCCATCAATATGCAGTGGCCTAAAGCCGGCTGCACAACCGGAAGGCCATGCTGCTTTAATTCACTCCATATTTTGCGCACCATTTGTGCCCTGTTCCTAACGCCGGTTTCAATCTTGCTGCGGTTATGGAAAGAAAGGGCCACTACCTTTTTGTCGATAACGTCAAGCCCAATACCTTCTGCCTGGATCAGGTCCTGGATTTTATGGAAAAGGTCTGCATCATTGGTAGCGATCAGGCCTCCTTTGTCTACACAAAAATCTTTAGCCAGGCTGGTGACCATAGCGTCGGCATGTGATGCCATTTCGCGTACTACATCCCATACATCTTTTCCTGCATATTCTGTTTCATGCTCAATGATGAACAGTGCATTTTCTACAATCCTGGTGCTGTCAAAAACCAGAGGGATGGCATGTTCCGTGAGCAATGATTTAACTTCTCTGAGGTGCTGCATGGATACGGGTGTACCTCCGGCAGCATTGTTGTCCGTCTCGATCAGGACAAAGGCTATGGATTTCGGGTCTTTTTCCACCTGATGTTTAAGGGCTTCCCAGTTGAGGTTCCCTTTATACAGTTCTTCTGAAGCCAGATTAAAAACCTCGGGGTGTGGCAATTCTTTTGGGGTGAAACCATTTTCAATCTGATGAAAAATGGTAGTCGGGAACAGCAGGTTTTGGAGCACTATGCCTTTTTTGGGCCATGCTTTACAGAACGCATGCTCTGCCGTACGGCCTGCGGTGGTCAGTGCAAAATGGGAAAATGGGAAAATGCTCCTCAGACTGTCTTCGATGCTTACCGGTTGCTGTAGCTGGGTATAAAGGTAGCTTAACTGGCTTTGAATGGCCGGAAGGGCCAGTTGCGCCCAGGAGTCTGTTTTCAAATCAAGTTCAACCTGCTTGTCAGGAATATTCAGCGGGTTGAAGCCATAGTCCGATAGCATGACAGACCGCTCCTCCCCTGCTATCACCACATTTTCAGCAGGCTGGCTTTCCTTAAGTGGTTGAGTTGCTTCAATAGCTTTTGGTATTACCTCCTCAGCTTTCGCTTCCGGGGTAGCTGTTGGCTGCTGTGCGGAGGTGTAAGTATGGTTTTCTTCATCAGAGGTTTGCATTTTCATCGGGTCTGCAATCATCATGATGATGTCGGTTACATTATCGGCACTGCTTCCTACTGCCCGGCAAAGGAAAACGGTATTGTGTTCGGGCCTGAATTTATTTTTGAATTGCAGGTTGCCTTCATCGTTGAAGATGTTTTGCTCGCGCAGGTAATCCAGTGTTTTTTCCAGATCGGGATCGGCGTTGGATGAATCGGCAAGTTTGCAACCATAGGTACCTCCCAAGCTAAGTATACTGCATCCTTCAGCGGCGAGAACATCAATAATGTTTACAATGGCATATTCGAGCCCTCCGAGTGGCATGTCCTGAGGGTAAAACTCCAGATCCATCAAGTAACCGTTTTCCTGAGAAGACAGCTTTGAGATGAGGATGACATTTTGCAGTACATCGTCAAGGTAAGTCAGGAAAAGCCGGTGCTCGGAGCTTAATTTGCCAGCCAGGATCTCTTCTTTTACCATATGGATCAGCGGGTTGACCATAGTCCGTGGGGCGCACCACTGATCGATAATATCTGCAATATTTTGGTCGGTTTCTTTATTGGAGCCGTTTTGGTATTCTTCAGTCCTGCATTTACCGGCACCTTCAAACTTGGATACCTGGTAACGCAGCCGCCTCATTTTGCTCCCTTTAAGGGTAAAGTCCTTAATTCCAACCCTGGATATGACCCCAAAAGGGGTAGCTGTGAACAATGCTCCACCGACCGAGTCAATCTCTTCGGAGGTGAACATATTAAGTTCGAATTTATGTTCGGTACAATAGCTGTACATTTCCTCTGCCAGTGTGGCAAAGTAGTCTTCCGGGCCTGTGTAGGTATAAACGAGGATAATGTTTTTGCTTCGGCTGTAGTTAAAAAAGCCTCGTTTTTCGCTACCAATGAAAAGGTTGGGGGCAATATTTCTGGTACCTCGCGAGGATGAGCCTTCATTTTTGTGCTGATCGAAGAGGGTTTTAACCAACCTGCCAAGGTCGGGATGTTTGTAGGCTTCAGTTTCCAGTATACGGACAGGGCCTCCTGAAAAGCTCTCCGGCTCAGGCTTTGACACGACAGCTTCATTTGCCCGGATCACGGGTTCAGGGGCTGCCTGGGCAGTAACGGCCGGTGCCGAATTGCCATTGGCGAACTTTTTAGAAAGTGCCTCCTCATGCTTATTGACGAAATAGTTGCTTAAATCATCAATATTGAAATTTTCAAAAAGCAGGGTTTTGGGCAGAGTACCAAACTCTTCTTCCAATTTCTTGATAACCTGTAATACACGAAAAGAATCTATACCCAGCTCCTGGAATGGAGTGGACGTATCATGATCCCCAATCGATATTTGAGCAACCTCAGCTATAAGGTTTTTGAGATAGCCATCTGTAGACTCTAATAGTATTTCCTTGTCTGTCATTTTTCTAATTAGACTCGATTATCACTAAATTGAATTGTATAAATAGCACCGGAATGATACCGTACGGAAGTGCGGATTTATGAGGTATGCCGTGATTGGCAATCAGAACATTACCGGGCTTTTGCGAATGCGTTCTTTCTTTTGACCATATTTCTACAAATATCAATGAACACAGTCTGGTTAATAGCATTCAGGCGTATGCCAAATTTGGTTTTGGATTGCTGCTCCAGGAGCACACCTTCATACCCTGCCAGAGGCCCACTGATAATCTCCACCGTTTCGCCTTTACTAAAATCAGGCACTACTGAAAGTTCCTGGTCCAGATTAATCATGCGCTTTATGCCTTCTATGCATTTACGGCTGATTTTTGAAGGCTTTCCTCCACAATGTATGAAAGTGGTGATCTTACGGGTCTGACAGATTTTATATAGTTGACATTCCTGTGTATTCACAAAAATGTAGCTGGGAAAAAGCACTTGATCGATAATTTTCTTCTGGCGATTGTTCCAGACCCGAAGTGTTTTGGTCATAGGTAGGAACACGTCATAACCTTTTATCAACAACTCCTTTTGAGCCACTTTTTCAGCTCTCGGAGCTGTATAAAAAATATACCATTCTGTTTTCCGTTTCAGTTCGGACATATCACTACTGACATCCATCCGAAATGGTTGCTTAGGGGTATGGGGCATAATTGTAAAGTTGACTTATTGATACAGCTTCGCTTGGTCAATTAGCAAGTGTGCATTTGACTAGAAAAACTGAGATCATTGATGATAAATTTGACAGGAGTGGGTCAGTTCCTACAAATTACTTTTTAAGCATATGAGGCTTGAAGATGTGTGTTATTTCTTTTTTTTCCAAATCCGAGGAAGAAATATTGTCCAGGTTCTGTTTGGTCTTTTTTGCTTGTTTCATGCTAATTTGTCATACGATAAAACCACTTTTTGTTAGGTTATTCCGCTGACATTCCGAAAGATACAATCTCTCAATGAAAGTCAATGTTAGTGTATTTTAAGACAAAAAATATTTGTAAAAATATTCTGTTATTTTTCTTTGGATCAATTCAAAATTGACTGAAAAAGATCAAAAAATCCCGTCTTTAACCCGAGGTAAAAAAAGACAAAAAGTGTCAAAATAGCCCTCAAACATAGAAATGATGGTTAAACATCGATCATTTCTCTCGATAATGAGGTCACGTAAAGTCAACAAAAAATGATTAACAACCTGAGTTCAAACGTCCACTTTGAACCTTTGAAAAATTCAATTTCAAACCGTTGCGGGAACGGTACCATTGATTTTCTCTATTGCCCGGATAAGCGCAACCTGTTTTCAAGATGAAACCTTGATCGAAGGTTCATTGTGAACTTTCGATTACGAGCATATTAAGGCGGGGTTATTTTTACTTTTCTGAACGTTGATTTCTTAATGAATTTTTGATTTGGTACTGGTTACTAGTGGGGATCGGGTGGTAAATAAAAGCCGCTCTTCAAAGGGTCATGTTGATGCTATACTATGAGTTTTCCTAAATCATCTCTGAGAAGCCCCAATAAAAAGGACTGCATTATTAAATGCAGCCCCTTAGTTTTACAATCATAAATTATAGTTTTATGGATGCACCTGCTCCTACAATTCTATGTACCTGCATGGGTATTCCGGTTGTAAATGGATTATAGTGCATTACTGTGCCATCATTGAAAATATCATTGCCCCAAATGAAGACGCTCGTTTTTCTGTTGTTAAAAAATTTCTCAACTTTAAAATCAACCCTTACACGATCCTGCGGCTCATCAAGTGTATAGCCTAAGTCACCCTCAACACCTGAAAACCGCTGCTGATCATAAAAGAAACGATTACTTCCAGTTATAGTATTGTAAAGGCTGCTTACAGAAAATTCAATATCTGATGGTAATGTGAAATATGATCTGAGCCTAACAACATGCTCGGGCATGCTCGGATTTTCTGGCTTAATATACTCAACTTTGTCTCCTGTTATAGGGTTGTTTTTCCCTTTGCGTTCGGTTATGAACCAGGAGTGCGAAAGCTCGAATCTCATTTTTTCGGAAGGGAAGAATTTAACAATACTTTCTACTCCGTAGTTGTCGGCCTCATATATGTTCGCATACACCAAAGGAATAATCATTTCACTGGGATTGACCGGTGACTCCACAGGTTCTGTTCCTCCATCGGTTACATCCAGTAATTTATCCGATTTGGCATAGAAGCCACTGACATCAACACTGAATTTGTCTACGGAAGCTCGTACCCCAAGCTCGGCGGTCAGGTACTCAGACTGATCTGTATCGGCGTTGATCAGTGCGATTCTGTAAGGAAGAAACGGTGGCATGACTTCGGCAAACGTAAGCTCAATGTTGGTATGAATGAACCCCGGGGTAGTTACACTTCTGGAACCGGCACCCCATATAGTCAACTTTTCAGTGGGCATATAGGCAAAACGCGCACTCGGCGAAAATTCCGGCTTGTTATCTATCAATGACCATGTCTCTGCTTTTACGCCCAGGGTCATATTAAATTTGTCTCCAAATAAAATCTGATCCTGAATGAATAAACCCCATAAATATTCCGTGGCGTTGGCGTCAGTATAATCGATCCCGGAGCCTTCTCCGTAAGGGCCAACCCTAAAGTCCACACTTCTGAGGTTAAAGCCTGTACTAATCCGGTTTATGCCAAGCGTCAGGTTATCCTGGATCTCAAGGTTCAGTGTAGATACGGAATAATCCTCTACGGTACCATTTACTGTTTCTTTGTTGCCTGAAAATTGAACAAAGATGTCGTGATCATTATTGAAAGACTTATCCAGCCTCACAGAAGAAACTATTCTGCTGTTATTTTGCTCATCAAGCGCAAAGTAAGCTACAGGGCTGGGTCTCAATGATGAAGAATAAATGTTTCTGCGGTGGTTAAAATAATAAAAGTCAGCTTTCAATTGCATATCATCAGACAGGGTAGACTGTAAATTAAGACCTGTCATTATTTTATTGGTCTTGTAAACGTCACCTTCCAGGTTGTTAACAATGGTGGTTGTTCCCGAACTGGTCCCCAAACCAAGCCCTGTATTCGGATCAATATCAGTAACTGGCACGGTAACATGGCTCCCGCTAAATTCATCCAGTGGTTTAAAGCCATCGAAAAAATTACCTTTGGCAAATAGCTTAATGTGACTGTTTGCCGAAACACTGGTGGCGTAACGCACAGATGGAGATACAAACCCTCTGGTTCCCTGCTTGTATGAAGCAGCCCATCCCTGCTGGCTTTCCGGGTTTTTGGTGAAGATGTTGATCACGCCGGTAGCTGCATTGGCACCATATATAGTGCCTCCCGGGCCTCGAATAATTTCTATACGGTCAATTTCATCAAAGCTGAGATCAAAATTGGTAAAATTAAAGGCACTTGTTAAAGGTGACTGATAGGGTACGTTATCAATGAGTACCAATACACTTCCCAAAAACGGATTGGTATTGTCACGAAGGCCGAATTCACTTTCCGTATAGCTGTTGCTTTGAAAAAAGGTGCCGGGAACCATCATTTGCAGCAAATCTTCCAGGCGGGTAGCCCCTGATCTCCTGATTTCGTCCTGTGTAATTACATAAATAGCAGAGGCTACGTCCTGTCTTCGTTGTGCCCGTTTGGAAACGGAAGTAACCTCAATGTTCATTAACTCTTCAAGGGTTAACTCAAACATATCAGGGATTTCGTCCTGCTCAGAGTCGGCCTCCTGCCCTTGTGCTGTGCTGAAAAAAATGCACCCAATAAATAAAGTAAATAAGCGTAGTAGATTTTGTGTCATATAAATTAGTTTTTGTAAGCCATCACATTTCTTATACCAAAACCAAAACACATTAATATACTTATACCGCAGAGGTTTAGAGCGGCAGCAGCATTCCCATTATGAGAATAAACTCCCAATTCTATACCCTCTGATCGCATAGAAACCTGGCATAAAAATATAGAGTCGAAAAATGAGTGTCTCCTCAGAAATTCCAGTAAAGACCTCAAAAGGCAATGAGGGCTGTAATGAAAGGGAGGAATAATAAACAAAGCCATGCGGAACCTTGAAGGACTCCACATTGCTCCTTTTGATCTGATAGCAGGGCTCGAACCTACGTCCACCCGGTCCCAGAGCCGGGCGCTCTACCACTGAGCTATATCAGATACCAACGATGGGTGCAGGGCTCGAACCTGCGTCTGCCCGGATGAAGAGCCGGGTATTCTACCACTGAATTAACCCATCATATCTTTAATTATTTGCAGGGTCAAATGGCTTTGCATTTTTACCTGAATAATATTTGTGCTTTTTCAAAACTGTGGCCAGAAACGGGCTAGCCACTTGTACTCCGTGCACCAGTTCTGGTGTAGGTGTAAACTTTTCCACTCCATGATGCCTTGGTGCAATCCAACCGGATGTTTCTGCATCAAGGCCTGCTTCACGGCAATATTGAATAACAAGCCCTTTGTTGCAGTCTTTCTCTCCGTTAAACACTTCCCATGGTAGTGGCAGCTTATTCCAAACTTCCGTGTTGGGGTCAAGCTTCCCTCCTGTCGCCCGGTGCCATGCCGCTACGTCTGCCGCCATTAGCCTCATTACTTTACCAAAGCAAACTTCATCTAAAACAAACTCCATTCCAAGGGAGTAAATAATATTCATCCATTGGTCGCGGGCTTTATTCCATGCTCCGGCAGTGTTGTTCCAGGTGCTGGAGTCATTTCCTCTCCGCACGATCATGGTTTCACGGTTTATGGAACTTCTGCCCCACACCTCATCAAGCAGGCAAGCGATCTCCTGCAGGATGTTTGTCCACTTGCCAAGCAATGTGCCTTTCTGCTCATCGGACAGGTAAGACAGCACTTCCTGCCCGGTGTATATATGGGCTATGGCCAGCCAGTCTGCACTGGTTTCCTGGGTTTCTACTTTTTTCCGACCAAAGAAACCTTTGGAAACCACCCGCTCTCCGGCACACTTTTTATATAGCATATTGCTGATCTCATCATAAGGTCTGGCCTGGCTTTGATTGGTAAATACGCTTCTGAGGTTGCACCTCGCATTGTAATAAGCAATAAAGCAAGCCGTATTTTTGTCCTTAGCAAACTGCTTATATTCCAGGTGGTGCACTATACCATGCTTTGCTATCATCTGGAATTCAATCTTTTTCAACTCGCGCTGATATTTCAGTAGTTTCCTCTCAAGCCTTTTCAGCAGCCTCCACTTCTTGTTATAAGCCCGCTTCGATAAGTCAAGCCCCCTGGCTTTCCTTTCTGATTTATTCAGCCGGTCTGCAAGAAAGTTGTTATCACCTACAGCTTTGCCTATCAATGGCGACACCTGTGCGATGAAGTTTTCTATATCGGGAATGTAATTAGGGTCTACATTTTCAGCATTGTCTAATTTGAAGAGTTCGATGACCTTCTTCACCTGCCTCTCCGCTCCTACGGCCTTCGCAAACTCCTGCGCCATGGAACTATAGCCAAAGAGTTGTCTTTTCAGAGACCCTTTGGCGGCCCTCTCGAGCATACCCAGCTCCGATGCAGTCAGATCATCCTTCAATACACCGATAACCATTTCAGCAATATCCTCAGGTCTCTTTCGTAATTTCAGGCTTTTGTATAGTTCTCTAAGCGTTTCCATGTGCTATGTTTTTTAAACTTGATACAAGTTTAGAGGGGTAGTGCGCAGTCTTTTTGCGCAGTTTATTTTTATTAAAAAAAAATTTAAAAAAGTTTTGGATGAGGTTTTGGGAGTGGTGCTGGCAGCAGGCAATATCCTCAGGCAGTATAATTTCGGCCTTTCTGGCCTTAAAATGGAGCCTGCTATTACAAAAGGCTGCACCTTTTGCTGGTAG
>NZ_SMLW01000304.1:0-3415 GCF_009711405.1 Fulvivirga kasyanovii
ACTGCTTTTGCCGATTGCTATTAACAACTCAGCAAAGAAGTGAAAATTTAGGGACTCCCCGGAAATTTCGCTTGACCCATAACCAGTCGTATGGAATGTACAAAGTGTAATCAGGCTTATTATGGTACATGAAAGCTCAATAATGCAACTATGCTAAGCTACATCATGTTCTTGGTTATAAAGGATACTGTAACTTAAACCCAATGCATTATGATACTTTTAAGACAAAGAAGCGGACCATTTCACCGGATAGGGGACAGGTACAATACAATGTTTGGTTCGGACCATTTTATGGGAAGAAGCGCATTTGAAGATAGCTGGATGTCGCGCACTACGCATACTTACGGTGAGAAAGAAAAAGATGTAAAGCTTATCGTCGAAGTAAAGCCTGAATAAGCAAATTCCGGCCCAAAAAATACTTGTCAATTTTTCGGTTGTCAACTGAAATCTATTGTCCTTGCTTTGTGAGAAAAAAGAACAATGGATTTTAAAGAGTTGCACTATAATGACACGCCACTGCTGCTAGGAAATGTTTGGGATGTTCCGGGAGCAAAGATTTTTGAAAAATTGAAATACCACGCCATAGGCACTTCCAGTGCTGCTATTGCGCACATGCTTGGCTATGACGATGGCGAACAGATCCCATTTTCTGAACTGCAATATGTAGTAAACCGCATTATTTCCTCAACATCATTGCCCGTTTCCGTTGATATTGAAAATGGCTATGGCCGCGATGCCGCTGAAGTTGTTGAAAACATCAAAGCACTACATCAATTAGGTATTGCAGGCATCAATATCGAAGATTCCGTTATAGATGATCAGGGAAGCAGACAGTTGCTCGGCCCAACTGCCTTTAGCGAGATTATCACTGCAATAAACAGGTATAAAACCGAAGCAAAAAACAACCTGTTTGTAAATGTACGCACCGATGCATTCCTGATCGGTATAGACAATGCCCTGGAGGAGACTTTAAACCGCCTGCCTTTCTATGAAAATGCCGGTGCCGATGGTATTTTTGTGCCATGCATAGAGCTGGCGGATGATATAAACAAGGTAGTAAAAGCGACCCGGTTGCCGGTGAATGTGATGTGCATGCCCAACTTGCCTGGGTTTGAAGAGTTGCAAAAGCTTGGGGTGAAAAGGATCAGTATGGGCAACTTTTTGCATCAGGCCATAGGGAATCAACTGGAGCAAAGAATAATCAGCATCAGTGCCAATAAGTCTTTCAAACCGGTATTTTAGATATGTTAGTAACGTCAGACAAAGAAATACAGAAGTACTATAATGCACTGGTCACGAAGGACAGGCAATTTATAGGTGTGTTTTATGTGGGAGTAAAAACAACCGGCGTTTTCTGTATATCGACCTGTCGAGCCAGAAAACCCAAGCTCAAAAATGTAGAGTTTTATACGGAGTCGAAAGACCTGCTCCGCAATGGGTACAGGCCATGCAAGATCTGCAAACCTACCGAAAACTCAGGGGAACCACCGGAGGAGGTGATAGCTGCCCTGGAGTGGCTGGAAAAACAACCTAAAACCAAAATATCTGATTATGACCTGAAACAGCAGGGGTTGAGTCCTGAAAATATCAGGCGGTGGTTCAAAAAATACCACGGTATGACTTTTCAGGCGTACCAGAGGATGATCAGGATCAATACCGCCTTTCAGGAGCTTAAAAATGGCAAGAGCGTTACCAGCTCAGCTTTTGATTCGGGCTACGAGTCGTTGAGTGGTTTTGGATATACCTTCAAAAACCTTATAGGAAGTGCCCCTGACGAAAGTAAGGATAAAGATGTGATACTGATGACGCGGCTCACTACGCCATTGGGCCCCATGTATGCCTGTGCCACTGACCGGGGCATTTGCCTGTTGGAGTTTACTGACAGGAGA
Source organism: Fulvivirga kasyanovii (assembly GCF_009711405.1). Classification (GTDB taxonomy): domain Bacteria; phylum Bacteroidota; class Bacteroidia; order Cytophagales; family Cyclobacteriaceae; genus Fulvivirga; species Fulvivirga kasyanovii. The sequence continues at coordinate 1,890 of NZ_SMLW01000304.1, forward strand.
ATGCTCGAAACTGAGTTCAAAGACCTGCAGAAAAGGCTGAACGCCAATATTCTGGCCGGTGAAAATGTATATTTGAAGCAGCTCAAAGTAGAAATAGAAGAATATTTCGAAGGATCACGGAAAGATTTTAGTGTAAACCTGCATACACCGGGAACGGACTTCCAGCAGCGGGTATGGAATGCGCTGCTGAATATCCCATACGGAACCACTTCCACCTACCAGCAACAGGCCGAAAGGCTGAAAAGACCTACGGCGGTGAGGGCTATAGCCTCTGCCAACGGATATAACAGGATCTCTATTGTGGTGCCGTGCCACCGGGTTATTGGTAAAGACGGAAGCCTGACCGGCTATGGAGGAGGGTTGGAGCGGAAAAAATGGCTGCTGGAGCACGAACGGAAAAACGGATGAGAAGTATTATCTGTAATCCGCCAAAACCATTTTAATGTGCTTCCCGTTTGGGTTTAGTAAAACCAGATGCTTTGAAATACCAGCAAATTCCCATACCGCCAGGCCTTGAAACTTTCATACAGTCTATTTGGAAACTGGAGGATGATGGAGGTGTCCGGGCTGGTTCGCAGTCGTTTCAGTTGATAGCAGACAGCAGCCCGGGGCTGATTTTTCAGCATACCGACTTTGGTAACTTCTCCAGGGATGGCAAGCAACTCCCTCCGGCATTTATTTTTGGCCCATCCACAAAATTTGGGACACTGCAACTATCCGGAAGCTTTAAAACAACAGGCATATTCTTTCATCCTGATGCTTTGAAAACTGTATTTGGGCTTAAGGCTGAACAACTCACCAATACCTGTATAGACATAGACACTTTGGGTAAAGTGAAGGGCAACTGCCTTCAGGAAAGGCTGCTGAACAGTGAATCGTATCCGGACCAGCTCTGTCTGTTACTGTCCTCTTTGAAAGACCTTCGTGAAGACAATGCCGGTTTTACAGATGAAAATGTCTCATTTGCCATTGGCGAAATTTCTGCATCCCATGGTAAGCTCTCGCTGCGGGAGCTGAGTAAAAGGATGAATTTGTCAGAACGAACAATAGAAAGGAAGTTCAGGGAAGCCATCGGTATCACTCCAAAGCTGTACTCCAGGTTATGTCAGTTCCAGTCATCGCTCAGATATTTAAAGCAAAATAACATAGACAAACTTTCCGATGTAGCCTTTGAATTTGAGTTTTCAGACCAATCCCATTTCATTCGTACCTTCAAAGAGTTTTCGGGTTTCACGCCCAACAATTATATACGAACCTCAAAAGAACTCGTCGACAACCTGACACAGGGTCAAGCCGAATTTCTGGGGAGACACTAAGTTTTTACGGATCAAGCGAAATCTCTGGGGAGACCCAAACACTTTCACCTCTTTGCTAACAGACAGTTGTTAATAGCAATCGGCAAAAGCAGTAGGCAAAGGTGTGTAATATAACAATAAGCGCGGTTTACTTAATTTTCAGCAGCAAGTTTCACATTACTTGTCTTACTTTCCAATCCGTTTACTCCACAGGTTTTACGCTTGTTCCCT
>NZ_SMLW01000304.1:3425-4992 GCF_009711405.1 Fulvivirga kasyanovii
ACACAGTCTGTCAAATAAGCATAGGTAAAGTCGGTATTCATAGCTTCGGTTTAACCATCAGTTGTACACCTGTGATCACAAAAAGGCATGTCGGTTTTATTCTATTTTCCCGCTCATTATCCCGCCACCTTTGTAGGAAAAGGAAAAACTATGAAAGTAATAATTTTTGGAGCAACAGGCACAGTAGGCCGTCGGTTAGTAATGCAGGCTTTAGGTTTGGGGTATCAGGTTACCGCATTTGTGCGCAACCCTCAAAAGTTGGATGATCTTCCGCACTCCAACCTGAGCCTGCGGGGTGGTGATGTTTTGAATCGTAATGACGTACGGGAAGCCATTAAAGGGCATGATGCTGTTTTTTGTGCCCTGGGAGCAGGCAGGAAAGGAGGAGTGAGGGCAGAAGGCACATACAACATCATAAAAAGCATGCAGGAGGAAGGCATAAGCAGGTTGATCTGTCAAACTACACTTGGAAACGGCGAAAGCTGGGGGAATCTGAATTTCTTTTGGAAACACATTATGTTTGGCTGGTTGCTGAAAGCAGCTTTTAAAGATCATGAAGATCAGGAAAAACATATCCGCGCAAGCCAGCTCAGGTGGACCATTGTGAGGCCGGGAGCATTTACCGACGGGCCTCTGACAGGGAACTACAAGCATGGGTTTTCACACCATGACAAAAGCACAAAACTTAAAATATCAAGAGCAGATGTAGCTGACTTTATGCTGAAACAATTGATCTCAGACGAATACCTGAATAAAACACCGGCCTTGTCTTATTGAAGGGGACTTTAAATAAAGGAGCTTGCACATGGCGGCTTCCCGGCTATGGGCAAGCTCCTTGTAATATTACCTTTCCCAGAAATAGGGAGGCTCTATACCCAAGGCACGCAGGTAAACATACCCCTGGCCTCTATGGTGGATCTCATTGTCAATAAAGTACAGGATGGTGGCGTAAATGGGGTTTTCATACTGTCCGAATGCAGCTTCTACTTCCTGAAACCTCCCGGCAGGTATGGTTGGCCAGAGCTTATCGATTTTCTCAGTGGCTTCATCCCACAGTTTGAGTATTTCCTCACGGGTTTTGGGCTTGCTGATCTCGGTACCCTCTCCAAATTGCTTCCACTTTTTGGTAGCTACACCCTCAATACCCGGGCCTGCCATCATGATCATTTCCATCGCCAACTCAGAGAAAGGACGCATGCCCCCGATAGAAAACTCAAAAAGGTCTTTTTCGGGAAATGCCTCTATTACCCTGCGAGTTAGGCGGCGGTGTCCCTGCCAGTCTTCCAAAAGTGCATCAGAGGTGATTGCTGTTACGGTTTTTTCCTGAATGCTATTTTCCATGGTGTTAAAAATTATAGGTTTTGTGAATGATTTTTAACAAAGAAAACAGGCGGTAGTGACAGCCTTATGTCAGTAGGAAATTTAATTTTTAAAAATAATTTATGAGGCAGAAACCTGTATAAAACCAATTAAAGCCATGTTAATGATTGTAATTGAATTTTTTTAATTAAAAACATAAACAAATAGTCTTTTAGGGGGTTAATTGGAAAAGTTTGTCGTTGGCTAA